>JBJYWW010000186.1:18350-24731 GCA_046259645.1 Anaerolineae bacterium | reverse complement strand
CGCTCGGCGGCACGCAGCGCTCGCCCGTAGTGGTAGATGTACCGGGCCCGGTCGGGCTCGGCGGCGATCGCCACCTCGAACGCGGCCAGAGCCCCGGCCAGATCGCCGCTGTCCGCCGCCGCCAGCCCGCGCTCGAACGTCAGGTCGGCCCCGAGCCGCCCGAGGGCCTTGTCGGCAGCGCCAAGGGCCTCGTGGGCACCGGCGGTATCGCTCGCGCTGCGCAACACCAGCCCCTTGTTGCGCTCGCTCAGGAACTCACGCACCCAATCCGCCACCGGTGGTGATGCGTCGACGTCCGGGCGACCGAACACGCCCTCGAGGGCGTCGCCCTCTGCCTCACGCGCCATGGCGGCGCGCAGCACCGTCTCCGCCGACGGGTCGTGGCCGGCGCGCATCAGCGCCTCGCCCAGCCGATAGAGCGTCGGGGCCGAGACGTCGGGCGCTTGGGCCAGCAGTGAGTCGATGACCGTCGCCCCACCCGCGAGCCCCGCCGGGTCTGCCGCGTCCGGCTCCGTCAGACACCGCGCCGCAAGCTCCGGACCCCCGGCCAGCGGGAGCACCGCGAGTATGAACTGCGCGGGGTCGGGGGCCAGATGATAGACGTGCACCAGCGTGTCGGAGCGCGAGGCGTCGCCGAGGTCACCGAGGCGCCCGGCCAGGCGCCGTGGATCAGCGGCCCGGTCGGCCAGCCGGCCGGCCGCGCAGTGCTGCGCCAGCAGAGGCTCGACGAACGCCAGCGCGGACCCGTGCGCGACCACGGCGCCGGTCCGAATCATGTCGTCCCGTGTCACGCCGAGACCCATCGCCACCGTGTCGACCTCGACCAACCGCCCTTGTCCAAGGCTGTCCAGCGCGACGTCGGCGAGCGCGGAGCGGTACGCCGGGCGCTCGGCGCTCGGGATCCCGCTCAGGATCGCGTCCAGCAGCGCGTCGAGCACCTGTCCTCGTCGCCACCTGTCGGCGGGGCGATCGCGGACGGCGGTCAGGAACGCCCCGAAAGCGATCGGCGACCGGACTGCAGACGCCAGCGCCCGGTCCCGACCCAGCCAGCGCTCCGCCGCAGTAGCGGTCGCCGGGGGCAGGGCCGCGTGAAGCGCCTCGATGACCGTCGACGGCCCGAGCGGTTGCAGCTCGGCGGTGGTCACGTCCTCGAACCACGAACGGTACGCCGGCCAGTCCCCCTCACGGCACGTCAGCACGACGGCCGGGCCGGCGCGCCCGCCGGCCCGCATCAGGAGCTCGAGCCCTTCGAGAAGGTACACGTCGGTCGCCAGGTCGAGGTTGTCGATCAGCAACAGCGTCGGCGTGGCGCTTGCCAGCTCCCGCGGCGCCTCGGGCGTGACATGGGCCAGGGCTCGAGCGATCACCTCGTCGACGCCCTCGCCGTCGCGCGCGGCGGCGAGATTGACGTAGACCGGCACCGTCCCGGTGACCGTCCACTGGTCGCCCCCGTCCGAGCTCGGCGTGACCGCCTGCTGCGCCAGCTTGCCCGCGGCGACGCGCAGCAGCGCGGTCTTCCCCGATCCGGGCGGTCCGACCAGGACCAGCCGCGACGCACCCAGGACCGTCTCCAACGCGTCGGCCGGGCCGAGCGGTGTGAGAGCGGTCGGCGGTATGAACGTGTCGATCATCCTTCCGAGCACCGTGTCCTCGCGCAACGCAGCTACGTAGGCACGTAGCGAGCGGCTGTGTGGGTCCGGGCCAGGCGCGGCCGGTGCGTTGTCCGTGGGGCTGTGTGTGGACACGTGGTCCTCCTAGGTCGGCGGAGTGCGGGGCGGGGGCGGAGCCGCGGCGGCCAGTGGGGTGGCCGCTACAGGGCGATCATCCAGTAGGCGATCATGCACAGGGCGATGCCGACGAGGCATAGGAAGGCCCCGACGCCCATGGCCGTGCGGATGAGTTGCGTCACCGCCTTCACCAGCTGCGTCGAGGCGTCGATGAGCGGCACCACCCCGACCTCGGTGAGGGCCTTGGCCTGCAGTCGGTTGGACTGCACGGCCATGTTGCGCAGTGTGCGCTGGTAGTCGCGGGCCAGCATGGTCCAGAGACCGCCGGCGCACGCCACGAAGCCTAGCAGGAACATGGCGAGCGCCATGCCGTCCTGCATCGTGGGGAGGGACTGCTGCTGAATCGTCAAGTCGGTCAGGTTCATTCCGTGTCCTCCTCGCTCGACCGCCGGCGTTTCCCCGGCCGTCGCTGGCGACTGTCGATCGCTGCTCGGCCGCCCCCAATGCAAGGACCGTGCCAACCACAACCAGCCGCCAAACGGCCCGCTAGGCGGGTGTTTCGACCCGCCGACGGGGGGCAGTCCCCAACCGAGTGCGGAAAAACACCAGCCAAGCGACCGCCGCGCTGATCGCACGTCAGATCGGCAGCCCGAACTTGTCGACGCGGTAGCGAAGCTCGTCCCTGGTTAGGTTGAGAAGGCGCGCCGCGGCGCTCTGGTTGCCCTCGGTGCGCTCGATGGCCTGCTCGATGAAGGACCTCTCCCATTCGTCGCGCACGGACTTCAGGTCGAGCCCATCGGCGGGCAGCAGCGTGGGCAGCCCGTGCATGCCGACGCCGTTCGGATCCAGCGGATCGCCGCCGTTGACTGCTCTCACGATCTCCGGGAGGTGCACGACGTCGATGCGGCTCTCGCCTGTCGCCAGGATCACCGCTCGCTCGATGACGTTGCGCAGCTCGCGGATGTTGCCGGGCCACCTGTAGTTGGTCAGCGCCCACATCGCGGCTTCGGTCGTGCCCTCGACCGTTGTGCCCATCGCCTCGCGCAGCTCGCCGATGAAGTGCTCGACGAAGAACGGGATGTCGACCCGCCGGTCGCGGAGCGCGGGCAGCTCGATGGTCATCACGCACAGGCGGTAGTACAGGTCCTGCCTGAACTCGCCGGACCTGATCGCGTCGAGGATGTCGCGGTTGGAGGCCGAGATCACGCGCACGTCGACCTTGATCTCCTTGCGGCCGCCGACCCGCATGAACTTGAACTCCTGCAGCGCGCGCAGCAGCTTGGTCTGCATCTCGGGCGGCATGGTGCTCAGCTCGTCGAGGAAGATCGTCCCACCGTTGGCCAGCTCGATGAGCCCGATCTGCCGGCCGACCGCGCCGGTGAAGCTCCCCTTCTCGTGCCCGAACATCTCGCTCTCGAGCAGGTCGCGAGGCACTGCGGAGCAGTTGAGCGGCACGAACGGTCCCTCGGCACGGTTGGATCGGGCGTGGAGCGCTCGCGCCACGACCTCCTTGCCGGTGCCGCTCTCGCCCTGGATCAGGATGCCGGCGTCGGACGGCGCGAAGCGGGTCACGACCGCCTCGATGCTCTGCATGCGCGGGGTCTGCCCGACGTACCAAGACGAGTCGCCGTCGCGGTCCTGCATCGCCCTCATGACGCCGAGAGCCCGGCGGGCCGCGCTCAGCTCGAGCCCGTTCTGAGCGAGGTGGACCAGCTCGTCGGGCTCGACCGGCTTCACGATGTAGTGGTAGGCCCCGCCGCGGATCATCTCCACCGCCGAGCCGGCCGTGTCGTCCCCGGTCACGACGATGACCGGGATCTCCGGCGCGACCGACTGCAGCTGCGCGAACAGCCGCCGGCCGCGCTCGCCGGACGTGTCGTCCTTGCCCAAGCCCAGGTCCAGGAACACGAGGTCGAACGCCTGGCTGTCGACCACGCCTTGCGCCTCCGACAGGCTCTTGGCGGTGAGGACCTCGTGCCCGGCCTTCGTCAGCGTTCGGGCCATGTAGTCGCGATTCAGCTTGGTGTCCTCGACGACCAGCACGGTGCTTGGTTGGCTCACGGTGCCCCTCCTTCGCGGGTCGGTGCTGTGCCGGGCTGGGCGGCACCGGCCCTTGCGGCAGACGCCTGTCGTGGCGTCAGATGCGCGGCAACCACAGGCGGAACGTCGTGCCTACGCCCTCTTCGCTCTCGAAGTCGATCTGCCCGCCGTGATCGAGCACGACGCGCCGCGCGATCGCGAGCCCGAGCCCCGAGCCACCCGCCTTGCTGGTTACGAACGGCTCGAAGAGGGTGCCGTGGAGCTCGGCCGGGATCCCGCCGCCGGTGTCGGCGATGGAGATCAGGACGCCGTCCCCCACCCGCTCCTCTTGCTCGGTGGCCACGGTCAAGATGCCGCCCTCGGCCATCGCGTGGAGCGCGTTGTCCATGAGGTTGCCGAGGGCGCGCTCGAGGCTCGAGCGGTCGGCCGAGATGCGAACGCCCGGGCCGAGGGCCCGCGCCAGATCGACGGGGGAATCGACGAGGCGCTTCGCGTAGCGGTCGAGCATCTCGGTCAGCACGTGGTTGAGGTCCAGCTCGACCCGCCGCAACCGCCCCGGCCGCGACACGGCCAGGACCTCGTCGATGATCTGGTTGACGCGCTTGCTCTCGAGCAGCGCGGCCTCGGCTGTCTCGAGCTCGTCCGATCCCTGCGGCAGGGAGTCGACGAGGGTGCGCAGGCCGCAGTACACCGACGCGCTTGTGTCGCGCAGGTCGTGCGCCACGTGCGACACCAGCTGCGACTGGAACTTCAGCCGCTCGGTCTCGGCGCTCACGGCCTCGTCCGCGACCGGTGTCAGCAGCGCGACACCGGCGCCTGGCGCGCGCCCCGGGATCCACTCCAGCAGCAGCGGCAGCTGGACGCCGTCCGGCGTCGCCCTGACCGTCTGCC
The DNA here is from genome assembly GCA_046259645.1 of Anaerolineae bacterium. Taxonomy (GTDB): domain Bacteria; phylum Chloroflexota; class Anaerolineae; order Epilineales; family Epilineaceae; genus JBJYWW01. Next base: position 20,073 of record JBJYWW010000186.1, on the reverse strand, counting down.
GCTCGCCGGTCGCGCGGGCCGACGCCAGCGCATCCTCGGCCGCCGGCGACAAGTCGAACAGGTCCTCGAGCGGCTGGTCGCGCAGCGCCTCCGCCGGGACCGGGAACAGCGCGTCGATTCCACGAGTGGCGCCGGTGACGCGCCCGTCCTGGCCGACGGTCAGCGCCGCGTGCCCTGCGGCGTGAAGGATGCCGAGCAGCTCCGACCGCTCGATCTCGCCGTCGGCTTCGGCGGGCGGCTCAGCTACGCGGCCGACCAGCGCTGACTCCGGCCCGGCTGGCGTCAGGAGCACCTCGAGCCGCTGCCCGCCCACGTACTCGAACCGGGCGTCGACGTCCACGTGGGTGCAGCCTGGCGGCGCCGCGCTGAGCGCCAGCGATCCGAACGAGTCGCTGCCGAGGAGCACGGCCTCGTCGAAGCGGGCGCGGATGGCATCGCGCTCGGCAGTTAGCCACAGCGACGCGAGCGGGCGGCCCAGGATCGCCACCTCCTCGTCGTCGAGCAGGGCACACAGGTCTGGCGTGACCTCGGTGATGTTGCGTTCGCGCAGCTCGACACGCAGAGCTGGCACGCCCTCCGGCAGCGGCGCCGGCCGGGCGAATGCGGCATCCTCGGATGAGAGGCCGTGCGTTTCCATGGGGCAGCCTCCTGAACAGGCTCGCGGGCCGTCCGCGGCTGTGCGGGCGCCGCCGCTGGGCTGAGCGGCGACTCGACCGGCGATGTCGTTGTATGATCCGCCCGCGTCCCGCGGCGTCGGGCGGTTATCCGGGCCGGCCGGGCACTATGCCAGCAGGGTGCCGCCCGGCGGCCGCCTGGCCACCACCACCGACTTGCGCCCGCCCTCGCGGGCGGGTCCGGCGGTGGGGCCTTCCTCGGCGGCGTGGAGCAGCAGCCAGCCGGCGAACGCCATGGCCATCTCTCCTCGCGCCACATATCGCACGAGATCGCCGTCACTGAGCTCGAACGTGTCGCGGGCAACAGGCTCGGAAACGTCCTCCATTCGCGCCCGGCTGGCGTCGTCTCGCGACAGCGCCGACGCGATGACCAACCCGCCGGGCCGCACGGCGCTCCTGACGCGCTCGATCAAGCGGTCACCCTGGGCGGGGCTCATGCCCGACAGCACGCCGTCCAGGAAGACGACGTCGTAGGCAAGCGGTGGCAGCTCGATGCTCCCGCGCTCGCGCGGCCACCGGGCTACCGTTCGGCGGGCGCCCCCCGACTCGGGCGCCGCCGCGTCGACTGGCACCTGTTCGGTGTCGACTGGCACCTGGTCGGGGTCGTCGATCGCGCGATAGCCGCCGCCGTCGGTCGACGCTCCTTGCGCCGAGCCTGATGCACTCGCTTCGGGCCCAGCCGTGCCCTCTCGCCGCTCGTCGTATGAGCCGGCAGCGGCCGCGGCATCGTCGTGAAAGCCCGCGTTGTCGCCGTCAGATGTGGCATCGGGAGCTGCACCTTCGGCGCGGGCGTCAATGGCGCCGGCATCTTCGGCGCGGGCTTCGCTAGCGCCGGCAACGTCGGCACGGTCCATCGTACCGTCTTCGCCAACGCCCCAGAGCGCCGCCGTCGCGTCGCCCTCGAGCCGGCTCTCCCAGTCGACCGGCGCGTCGTCGGCCGAGCCGCCACTGGCGCGGCCAGGATCGCCCGCCAACGTCGTAGCCTGGCCTGTTGACGCGGCACCGCTGCCGGCACCGGGCGACGTGACGCCTGGCTCCGACACGGCGGC
>JBJYWW010000186.1:0-18340 GCA_046259645.1 Anaerolineae bacterium | reverse complement strand
AGAGTGTCGCGGGTTTCTACGCCGTCGGGTGGGTGAAAAAGCACGGCGTCGAAGTCCGCTCCCTCGACCAGCTCCTCGAACAGGCCCATGCGCTGCTCGTCGCGACCCAGATACAGCGTCGTGCCTGGCCGGACGACGTCTCGCAGCCGCTCCAGAACGTGGTCCGGGATCACTGCTCCAGCGAGAAGCTCACGATCGCTCATGCGTTTCATTCTAAAGGCGAACGAGCCGGATCGCCAGCGTAGCTTAACGTAATGACGGCCAGCTCGTCGGCCCGGAGGCGGCGCCCAAGCGGGGCGGACCCTTGTCGGCCGGACGCGCCGTGCTATCTTTCGGCCATGCGCGCAGCCCTGGTGATGGCCGACGTGTTGGCGACCAGCGACGACCATTCGGAGGCGCTCGGACAGCTTCGCCAAGCCGGCCTTCTGCCCGTCGTGATCGCTTTGGGCGCGGACGACATCGAGGTCGCGCGTGCCGCTGGAGCCCCTTCGATCGAATGCCCGGCCGAGCGCCCCTCGTGCTGGGACGAGTCCGTGGCGCTGCTGCAGCTTGCCGCATCGAGGGCCGACGCCGTGCCGGCTGAGTCGTTCCTGATCTGCAGCGACCCGGCCGACGTCGATCACGCCCGAGCCCAGGGCTGCCGGCCCATCCTCGTCCTCGGCGACCGGACGTTCGACGAGGTGTACGGTCTCGGGGAGCCCGAGGACAAGGGCGCCTCTGCAGCCATCGACCTCGACACCGCTATCCGCTACGCGCTCGAGGAGGCGCAGCAGCACCAGGACATCGGCCCGTTCCCCTACGCGGCTCCGCCTGTGGAGGGACAGGTGCGAACCGTCCTCCCGCGGCGCCAGGACCTGGCGGTCGTGTTCGGGCTGGTGACCGTTGCCGGCATCGCGGTCGCGCTGGGAGTAGCGTATCTCCTGCAGGAGATCTACCAGACGATGCGGTTCCCCGCCATCGCCTACTACCTCACGCTCCAGTTCATCGACCAGACCTGGCGTGGGGTCCTGTTCCTCATCATCGGCGGGGTGCTGGGCGCGCTCGTGGCGGTCATCCTGCCGCGCGTGGTGTTCCGGCAGCGCGCGGGCGGCGTCTAGGCGCGGATCTCGTGGTGCCTATCAACCTCGAGTGGCGCGTCGGCTCGGACGGCGCGGAGGTCCCCCTGGGCGAGATCGGCGCGCCCACCGTGGTGCCCTCGAACGGGCGACGGCTGCCGATCCTGATGGCGCTAGGGGTGCTGTACAGCGGGGCCATCGTCGCCGCGGCGTGGTTCGGCTTCCAGCTCGGCCGCTGGACCGACGACCGGGCATCGGGGCTAGCCGACGTCGACACGCAGCTGGCGATCGAGGCGCTGGCGTGGCGCGACGGCGACCTGTCGCTCTACTTCTCGACGCTCGACCCCGGCGCCGCGCCGCGCTGGCGTGAGGAGGCCGCGCGCCGGTTCTCGGCGGCCGCGCCGGACCAGCGCAGCATGAAGGTGATCGAGACGCTCACCCGTGGACCGGACCTGGTCGAGGTTGCGGTCGAGGTCGGCTCGGATGCCGGCTCGTCGGTGGAGAGACGATCGTACCGGCTCGTCGGGCGGTCATGGTTCCAGACCGAGCCGGCGGGCGAGTCGCCGACTCAGTAGTCACGCTCAGCGCTGCGGAGATGGCTCGGGCCGAGGCCGCGCCCGGCGGCAGTAACACTCCCGCGCCGCGCAGAGCTCACCCTCGCTGACGGCGCGGGCCCGCGCCGCACCAGGCGCTGCGACTGCCTACTCGCCGTCCCAGCCGAAGCGGTCGAGATCGACGCGGTCGTCGAGGCCGAACTCCACGCCCTCGTCCATCAGGCGCGCCTGTTGCTCCGAGGCCGAGTGCTCCTGGCAGCTGGTGCTGACGCGGCCCTTCGAGTTGATGACGCGCCACCACGGCACTTCGTCCACGCGGTCCGGCGGCAGCCCGTGGAGCGCCCAGCCGACGGAGCGCGCCGAGCGAGCCGTCCCGGTCAGGACGCGCGACACGTCACCATAGGTCGTCACGCGGCCCGGCGGCACGCGGCAGACGACCTCGTAGACGCGATCGAAGAAGCTGCTCACGGTCACCTCCCGTTCGCCGGGTGCCGCCGCTAGCCGCGGCCCCGCAGATGCTCGTAGCGCCGAAGTACCGACCACGGCGGCTCGAGCGGCTCGAGCACCCGGCTGATCTCGGCCCACGGCGCAGTGCGGCGACCTTGCACCCGCCGACGCTGCGTCAGGACTTGTGGCAGACCGCGCAGGGCGTCGACGCGCCCGAGCATTGCCGCCGTCTGGCCCTGGACCAGCAGTCGGTACGGGGCGCTCGCCAGATCGTACAGCACCACGACGGGCAGCATGGCCAGCAGCTCGCGCGTGGGGTAGTCCTTCACGACTGTCCAGACCTTGTTCCGCGCCAGCAGCCGGTTCTTGAAGGGCGAGCCCTCGCCGGACGTCGCGCTCCCGTGATGCAGCACGCGGGCGTCGGGCTCGTAGACGCTTCTCCAGCCCCTTAGCTGGAGTCGCCAAGCCAGGTCGACGTCCTCGAGGTACATGAAGAACCGCTCGTCAAACACCGGCGGCTCTGCCTGCGGCGCTGTGGGGCCGGACACTGAATCGGGCCTCACGGCCGGATCGGGGCCGGCCGGCTCACTTGCGCCCGGGGCGATGTCGGGCCCCAGCCCCACATCGCCGGCCGGAACCTCCGCCACGTCGAGGAGCGCGGCGCGCCTGTATAGCGCGGCACCGGCCGATGCGCCGAACACCGGCGCCGCGTCACAGGCACTATCAGCCGACGCTCCACCCAGCCGGTCCCACGCGATGCCTGCCGGGTCTACGGCAATGCCGGCTGAGTTGACGACACCGGGATCGTCCGCGAACAGCATGAGGCTGGCCACGCTGCCGACCCGCTCTCCGCTTCTCGTCGCCGCGTCGACCAGCGCAGCCAGCCAGCCCGGCTCCGGCATCGTGTCGTTGTTGAGCAATGCCACCCACTCGGAGTCGGACGCGCCGATCGCGACGTTGTTGGCACGGGCGAACCCGATGTTGGCCCGGGCGTCGATCACGCGCACGCTCGGCCACTCCCGCGCCAGCCACTCCCGCGAGCCGTCCGTTGACCCGTTGTCGACGATCACCACCTCGTGGTCGGGATAGGTCTGACGCGAGAGCGCGGGCAAGCACTCCGCCAGGTGGTGGCGCCCGTTCCAGTTGACGATCGCCACCGCGACGCGACCTCTGGAGGCGACCTCGCTGCCCACGTCCATGTCCGCGTCAGGCCCCACCCGAGCGCCGCCACTCCAGGTAGCGGCGCGCCTCGTCGACGAGATTGGCCGGGCCGCCGTCGCGCAACGCCCCTAGGGCCTTGGCGCCCAGGTGCCCGACCGAGCCGATGCCGGCGCCGGCGCGCGGGGCGCCGAAGTGCCGCTCGAGCTCGAAGCAGTCGATGGCGCGCCGCATTGCCTCGGCGGCGGCGTGTGTCGCCGGCACGGGCGCGTAGGGCTCAGCAAGAAGCGGGATCACCTCGTTGTCGGGCCGGCCCCGCGATGCCTGCACGACCTCCCGGGCGCCAGCCAAGGCGCCGAAGTCGAGGCCGAGGTGCGACAGCGCGACCCAGCCCGACCAGTCGCTGGCCGGCAGCGGTGGCCATCGGTCCTGGGCCGGCACCGCCTCGTCGATGACGCTTGCGTCGGCCCCGGCCCGGTGCGCGGCCAAGGCGAGGGCCGCCGGCAGCGTGCTCCGCAGCACATCGTCGTCGTAGCACTTGAAGACCGTCGCGATCGCGTTGCGCTCATGCAGCCGGGTGCGCCGCTCGGACGGCAGGTCGTCGCCGGTCGCGCCGCCGACGTGGCGAATGACGGCTGAAGGCACGTGCCACGCCGCCTGGCCCGCCAGCCACAGTCGCCAGCCGAGGTCGACGTCCTCGTAGTAGGCGAAGTACGATGGGTCGAAGCCCCCCATGCCGAGGTACACGTCGCGGCGGATCAACATCGCCGCGCCCGAGCAGAACAGCGTCGGGCCGAGGTCGCCCGCGAGCGTGTCAACGCCGTCGGTGCCGTCATCCGTTCCGCCGCCCGTGCTGCTGTCAGCACCTTCGTCGGTGCCGGGGTCCTCCGCTCCATCAAGGTCCGCGCCCGGCCCGGGCTCAGCGCCGCCGTAGGTGCCACCTGCCACCGGGCGGCCGTGCCTTAACGGGTGCCCGTGCCCGGTGAGCGCTGCGCCGCCGCCGTCGAAGTCGTGCCGCTTGCCGTCCCAGCTGACCAGGCGCGCGCCGACGCAGACCCGGTCGTCGCCCAACGTGGCCGACCACAGCCGCGACAGTGCCGGCGGCGTCACTGCCGTGTCGTCGTTCAGGAGCAGCACCCAATCCGCGGCCACGGCGGCGATTGCGGTGTTGTAGCCCTGGGCGAAGCCCTGGTTGACGTCGAGCCGCATCACCTCGGCGTCCGGCGTGGCGGCGCTGACGGCAGCCTCGATTGCGACCTGGTCCGGCGAGCCGTTGTCGACCACGACGACGCTCAGGTCCACCGGCGGCTGGTCGGCGGCGGCGATCGAGCGCAGGCACGGCCCGAGCCGTCGCTCGCCGCCGTAGGTCAGCACCAGCACCGCGATCGTCGGCCGTCCGGCGAGACGCGTCATCCCACCGCCTCGCACGTGGTCCGCCTACTCGGCCGACGCATCATCCCGCCACCTCCACCGACGTCGACGAGCTGGGCCAACGCCTCATCGCGGTCGCCTCCGCCATCTGACGTAGCGGGCAGCCTCCTCGAGCAAGAGGAGCGGCCCGCCTTCGCGGAGCACCTCCCACGCGCGTGCGGGAAGGGCCGCCACCGGCGTCGGCGCCATCGCGCCGGGCTCCGCGCCCGGCGCCGGGCGATCGGGCGCCCGGAGGGGTGCCTCGAGGTAGGCGACGAGCGGCCCCACCGCGCGCGACCAGGTCATCTCGCCGCGCATTGCCGCGAAGCTCGGCTCGAGCCCCTTCCTGCCGCCAGGCGAGTCCAACAAGTCGGCGATGGCCGCCGCCACGGCGTCGTCGTCGCCCGGCGGCACGACCCGACCGAGGCCCCGCTCGGACACACGTCGCGACAAGACGTCGCCCTCGGTCAGCACCATCGGGAGGCCGGTCCAGATGTAGTCGAGCAGCCGCGTGCGGAACGCGAACCGGGTCTCGACGTGCGGCAGGTGCAGGCTGGCCCCGACGTCGGCCTCCAGCAAATAGTCCGCGCGCTCGTGGTAGGGCACCCAGTCGTCGAGCACGAAGACGCTCGTCCCGAGCAGCCCGAGCTCGCCCGAGAGGCGTCGCGTGTCCTCGACCGCCCGCGGCGGCGGCACGCCGGGGTTCGGTGAGCGCGAGCCCATGAACACCAGACGCACGTCCTCGCGTTGGCGCCTGACGCGATCCACGGCGCGCACCAGCGTGCCCGGATCCAGCCAGTCCCACATCCCGCCGGCCCACAACACGATCGGATCGGTGTCGCCGATGCCCGGCACGACGCCGCGCAGCGCGGGGCGCCGCTTGGCCGGCGGCTCGGCCGGCAAGCCGAACGGCACCAGGTCTATAAGCCGGCGAAGCTCGGGATCGGCGGCGTAGGTCGCGGGGTTGACGCGCCCCACCGACGTCAGGCAGCCGAGCCAGAAGTCGCGCTGGCCCTCGCTTGCGCACACGAAGAAGTCGCCCCTACCCAGCTGCCAATTGAGCGCCGCGACGTCGCCCGCGTGCCGCCGCCGCCGGCCCGCGGCGCCGCTCCCGCCCAGATCTCCGGCCGGGAGGTTCTCCAAGACGAACGGCGCGTAGAGGTCGACGACCAACGGCGTGTCCAGCGCGGCGAGGAATGGCTGCTGCGCCAGGACCAGGCCGCTGACGACGACCGCGTCCGCGTCGACCGCCGCCTCGCGCAGGCGCTCGCCGCGCGCATCGTAGGTGATGGTGCGGAGGCTGTCGGTCGCGAGCGCCGGCGCGATGCCGGCGGTCCCCGCAACGTCACCGGACGTGGGAGGAGCCGCCACCGTGACGTCGAGCCCGGCGCGTGCCAGCGCTTGCGCCATCTCCATTACCCGGATGCCCGGGCCGGCCACCTTCGCCCCCAGCGGGTCGCCGGATACGACCAACACGCGCGTCACGGTTGGCTCCTCGGGCTGGACGTCGCACCGCCCACGTGCACCCGCTCGTACACCTGAACCCCGTCGCTGTCGTACATCAGGCGCCAATACGGGCTGTCGGCAATCGCGGTGCGGTCGAGATCGGACACCACGGCGCCGAGGTACGCGTGCGTGACACCGAGCTCGTCCAGCGCGGCCCGCGTCTCCGGGGCGTTCAGATCGGCGTGCCACAGGTCGGCCAGCCTGTTGACGCTGGCTGCATATCCGGGCTCCGCAGTAGTCTCGACGCCGTAGGTGACCGGCGGCACCGTCGTCTCCCGCCCGGCGAGAAGCGGGATCCACCACCCGGCGTCGTCGCCGGCGCAGATCGTCCCGCCGAACGCCTTCAGGCAGCTCGCGAGGATCAAGGCGTCCGTCGGTGTCTCGTCGCGCAGCCACTCCATGGCCCGCTCGTCGGCCGGCGTGACCAACACGTGCTCGTCGGTGATCGGGTCGCGGTCCTTCCAGGCGAGCGTCGCGGCCACGACCAGTGCGGCGCCGGCGACTGCCCGTACGACCGCGCGGCGGCTCGCGCGCGGAAACGACATCAGGTCGCCCAACGCACCACCCACGACGAGGCTGGCCGGGAGGTACAGCCCAATGGCCACCGTGAAGTCCTTCAGCGGCGACGTCACCGGCACTCCCAGCGCGCCGACGTAGGCGCTTGCCAGTAGCAGGGCCGCCCACACCAGTCCGAGCCAGACGGTTCGCTCGCGGCGAGCGACCCCCCACGCGGCGGCCAGCGCCGCGACCACGATCATGGCGGTGCCCAGCAGGACGGAGTACGAGCCCCAGACGGACGCCGCCGACACCACTCCATAGACGTCGGCGTCCTGCAATCCCCCCGAGACCATCTCGGCCGCGGCGCGCCCGATGATGCTGTCGCTCAGGCGCAGCAGCCACGGCAGAGTCAGGACCGTCGCGCCAGCGGCAACGGCCGCCAGCCGCAGGAGCGCCCGGCCGCGGGCGATCGCCCCACGCCGGACGACGTCTTCCCGCGGCACCGGTTCGCCTCGCGGGCCGGCGCCGTTGCGGTCCGCGAGGCTCGGCATCACCAGCAGCCACGCCACCGCGAACAGCGCGAACATAAGGGCGACCAGGTAGTGCGTCAGAACGAGGCTTGCGACGCCGATGGTTGCCAGCGCCCCGGCCCGAGCGCGTGCCGGGCGCTGCAGCGGGGTCGGCAGCCAGGCTAGCTCGTCCGCCGCCCACACGCTGAGAAGCGCGACCGCGGGAAGCAGCACCTGCCCCGCCAGCTGCGTGTAGCGCCCCCAGTTGACGTAGTAGGCCGGCATCGGCGACAGTCCGCCGACCGCGATGGCCGCGCCGACCCCGGCCCAGGGGCGCCGTGTCATGCCGGCGACTAGCGCGTAAGCGGTGAGCACCTGGATTGCAGACAGCACCTGGCCGGCCACGAGCAGCGCTTGGTGCTCCGGCAGGCTGGTGAGCCAGACCAGACTAGCCACGGTGGAGTGAAGCCCGAAGTGGTACGTGAACGAGGCAAGGGGAACGAGCGGCTCCCAGCTGTCCACGAGCCCGCCCGACGTGACCAGCAGCCGGACGATCATCGTGTGGTGCAGGCTGTCGCCCCACAGGGGCACGCTCACGTCGTGCACCGCGTACCAGCGTGAGACGAGCACCGCCGCGAAGACGCAGCTTGCCGTCAACCAGGCGATCGCGTCCGACTGGCCACCCTCTTCGGGCTCGCCGAGCTCGTCGTCCGGCGCGGCTCGGACCGCCGCGCCGAATCCAGGCACCCGAGCCCCTGCCACGCGCCACCACCGCGCCGAACGGTGCCGGTAGAGCGCGACTGCCGCGCTGATCGCGAGAAAAACGCTCAGCAGCAGCGGGCCGAGCCGAACACCCGCAACATGAGCCCAGAGAAACAGCAGCGGGTAGGCCGCGAACCCCAGGCCCAGGATCAGACCGGCAGCCGTCACTGGGTCGCGGGGCGCCCGGGGCAGTAGCGACAGCAGCGCCGCCCCCGGCAGCGCGAGCAGCAGCAGGTACACGGCCCACGCGGCGAGCCCGGCCATGGCCGTCGGCGCGGCGGCCTCGACCCCGGCGGTCACGGCCGTGACTCGCTGACAGCGCCCTGCCAACGAGACGCGTCGAAGCTCAAGCTGTCTCCTTGCGCTCGCTGATCGGCACTACCGGCGCGACGCCTTCACGGGCCGCCGTGCCGCCCGGCGACTTCGAGCGCTGCCTGCCGGTGCTCCCAGTCGGCCGCGATCCAAACAGTGCCGTGAGACTCGGTCACCGAGCCAGCGCGGACGCGGAAGGGGAACCGCCGGTGGTGGTGGTCGTACGGGTGGGTGCACGAGTGATCGTAGCAGCTGGCCGATATCTCGTACGTTCCAGTAAGGAGGGGCAGCGCCGGAACGCGGTAGAGGATCTCACCCGGACCCGACACGCTCTCGATGCGCAGGCCGGCGTCACGCGTGTTGGGCCCGTTGATGTGCAGGCCGTCGTTGCGATGGATGGCCAGGCCGAACACCGGCTCGCCCACTACCTCGTGCGCCACGTAGCGGACGCGTATCGTGACCTCCGAGCCCGACGCCACGACGTGCGCGGTGTTCCCGCCGGCGTCGAGCACGTCGACGCCGACGATCTCGACCTCACCGGAGCCCCACCGGTCCTCCTCCGTTGGGGCCGCGACCGGCTCCTGCTCGTGCTCGGCCGCGAAGCGGGCCTCCTCGCGCGCGACCACGCTGGCGTGGTACTTCTCGAGCACCGCGTCGGCCGGCCCGCCGGCCTGGACGCGGCCCTCCTCGATCCACAGCGCGTCGCGGCACAGCTCGCGCACCTGGTCGGCCACGTGCGACACGAACACAATGCTCACGCCGGCCTTCCGCAGCTCGGCGATCCGGTCGTGGCACTTGTTCTGGAAGGCCTGGTCACCCACGGCCAACACCTCGTCGACTAGCAGCGTGTCGGCGTCCATGTGGATGGCCGTTGCGAACCCGAGCCGCATGTACATGCCCGACGAGTAGTGCTTGACCGGCATGTCGATGAAGCGCTCCAGCTCCGAGAACGCCACGATGCGGTCCAAGCGATCGCGCATCTCTGGCCGGCCGAAGCCCATCATCGAGCCGTTCAGCATGATGTTCTCGCGCCCGCTGAGCTCGGGGTGGAAGCCAGCCCCGAGCTCGAGCAGTGCCGAAACGCGGCCGCGGACGGAGACCCGGCCGGACGTCGGCTCGAGGATGCGCGCGATGAGCTTCAGCACCGTGCTCTTGCCGGTGCCGTTCGGACCGACGAGGCCCAGAGTGCCGCCCTGCTCCAGCTCGAACGACACGCCGTCCAAGGCCTTGAGCGTCTCGCGCTGGCGCCCCGAGCGGCTCATCGCCCCGACGAACGCCTCCTTGAACGACCGAGGTCGGCCGCGATCGAGCGTGAAGTGCTTGGTCACGTCGTCGAACCGTATGACGCTGCTCAAGGGGTCTCCATGCGGGCCTGGGGCGGTCCTGTGTAAGCGGCCGTCACCGCTCGGCGAGGACCAATCGATAAGTGTAAATAAACGCCATGGGCAGGGCAAAGAGCCCCACCAGGAGCGAGCCGGCGACCGGCACCGGCAATCCGGTCGATTGTAGTCGCGCCCGCGCTGCCTCCATCCGCGATCGCCGGTAGCCTGCGCGGAACGCCATGTCGCTTCCTCCCGCCGTCACGGTGCCGTCGGCCTCGCGGACCGTCAGCTCGCCCGGCGGATACGGGTCGCCCGTGCCCGTCCACACCGTCACCGGCCGGCCGCCCGGCTCGTCGCGGTACAGCTCCATCTCGAGCACCGAGCCGGCAGGCACGTCGCGCGGCCAAGGCAGGTGGAACCGACGCCACTCGTTGTCCTCGATGCGGCCACCCGGCAGCACCCATTCGGCGAGCGTCACGGCAGTGCCGTCCGGCGCGCCGAGAAGGCGCAGCGTCACGTTTAGCTGGCCGTCCGGCGTGGTCATGTAAGTGCCCAGGAGCAGCTCTATGAACGCCAGGTCGTCCGCGGCCGCGACGATTGTCTGCGACAGCCGCCGACCCTCAGCCAGCGGCGGCGCCGGCGCGTCGGCGAACTCCTGGCGCACAACGAGCTCCGGCGCCCGCCCGAGGGCCAGCGCCGCCAACGCGAGCGACAGGAGCAGCAGTGCGAGTAGCGCGAGAAGGTGGCGCGACACGTCGCGGCGCCGTCCTAGACGTCCTCGCCGAAGCGGTGGCTGTAGCGCTGGAACGCCCAATATCCGATCGCGAGCACCAGGACCGCGGTCAGGCCCGTCCTGAACAGGAAGTCGTAGGCCGGCGGCCCCGGGGGTCCGGTGGCCGAGCCGTACAACGTGGTGCGGTACGTCGAGACCAGGCTCGCCATCGGGTTGGCGTAGTACATGAACTTCTCCGCCGACACCCCGATCACCGGCAGGTATGTCTCGCGGAAGCGCTCGATGTCGTAGATGATCGGGGTGAGGAAGAACCACGCCAGCAGCACTACGTCCATGATCATGCCGGTGTCGCGGTAGTAGACGTTGGCCGTGGCCAGGATGAGCACGATGCCGAGCGTGAACGCGAACTGGATCGCGATGACCACGGGCAGCCACAGCGCATACAGCGTCACGGGTATCCCCGAGAGGAGGATGATGCCGAGCAGGACCGGGACCGCGAGCAGGAAGTTGATCATCTCGCTGGTCACGATGCTGATCGGCAGGACCTCGCGCGGGAAGTAGACCTTGTTGATCAGCGCCGAGTTGTTGACGATGCTGTAGATGCCCCCCGAGACGGCCGCGCTGAACCAGTTCCAAGGCAGGATCGCCACGAGGACGAAGACGTGGTAGTTGGGCGGCGTGCCGGGTCCGGCCATGAAGTAGCTGAACACGAGCCAGAACACCACCATCATCAGCAGCGGGCTGACCAGCGACCACAGGAAGCCCAGCGCCGAGTTCTTGTAGCGCACCTTCAGGTCGCGGATGACCAGATTGGTCACCAGGTGCCGGTAGTCCCACAGCTCTTGGAGCCTCTCGCTCCCGCCGCGGCGTCCAGTGGTCACGAACGCGTCGGCGTCGTCAGCCGTCAACGCCAGCTTCCCTCGCGCTCGGCGCGCGACGAACGGCCGTCCGGCGCCGGCCGGGGCTGCTGCTCCACCGTGCTGGTCGCCCGGTCACCGGCGCGGCGTCGGGCCACGAGGTCGTAGACGTCGATCAGGACGTCTCCGGCGCGGTCCCAGTCGAACTCGGCCACCGCCCGCTCCCGCAGCCGCGCGCCTGCTGTCGCGGCGGCGGGCAGGTCGTCCAGGAGTTGCAGAAGCCGGTCGGCCAGCGACGTCGCGTCTCCCGTGACCGCATAGACTCCGTCGTCGCCGAGGTACTCGCGGCTGACAGGCGTGTCGAAGGTCACCGTCGGCAGGCCCATGGACATGTAGTTGAGGAGCTTGCCGCTGCCCTCGGTCGCGCTCAGCTTGGGCGCAACCGCGACGTCGCCGAGGGCAAGGCGGCGCGGGGCGTCAGCGTAAGGCACGCGGCCCGTGAACACGACGTTGCCTGTCAGACCCAGATCCTGGGCCTGGGCGGCGTACACGTCGGGCCCGGGGAAGCCCATCACGAGGAAGTAGGTGTCGGTCCGGGCGTCGACCACGCGGCGCGCCGCCTGAAGCAGCAGGTCGGTGCCCTGATGGCGCGCCAGCAGCCCAAGGTACACGACGACCCGCGCCGACCGTGGTATGCCGAGCGCCTCGCGGTCACGGGACCGCTCAGCCTCATCCAGGAGCTCCGGGTGGAAGACGCTGGTGTTGACGCAGTCGGGCAGAGCGTGGAGGCGCGCCGGCTTCACGCCCCACCTGTCCACGAGATGCGCGGCGGCGTTGCGAGAGCTGGTCAGGATGGCATCGGGCAAGTCGTTTATGAGCCGTTCCATGCGCCTGACCGGACCGACCAGCCGCCCCTCGGGATTCAGGAACCCGTGGTCGATCATCTCGCCCGACAGGCTGCCTTGGAAGTCGAACACGAGCGGCCGCCGGATCATCCTGGCTATCGCCCCTCCGATGAGCGCCCCCTCGTGCAGATGGCCGTGGACCACGTCCGGCCTCAGGCGCAGTACGGCAGCAGCGGTGCGCGCGCCCAAGAGCATGTCGAAGCCTATCTTGTGCCGCGACGATCCCACCTCGTAGTCGCGGCGCCATGGGATCGGGGCCGTGCGCATTATGTCGAGCTCGTCCACGTCGCCACCACTGTAGTAGGTGACGATGCTGACGTCCTGACCCTTGCGCGTCAGCACGCGCGCCTCCTCCAGAATGCGCACGTGGCAGCCGTAGTCCGCGAAGAACGACGTCGGCGCCACCATGAGCACTCGACGGCGCCTGGCTCGACGCGTCGCCGGTCGGCGGCTGTCCGGACCAGTGGCGTCGGTGTCGGAGGGGCTGGAGGCCGAGGGTGGGATCACACGGCGGATTCTATCGGCGGGCTCGGCGTTTGCCAATGATCGCCCCGGGGATCCGCGCGGCCGCGGGCCGTGGGTCGGTGCGCGCGAGCAACGGCCCGCGTCTCGAATGGCCGCAGGCACGGGCGGCGGCCATCGCGCGTCGCCCGCCAATCCTCCCGGCTCCGACTAGTCCTTCGGGCGCCGGGAGCCGCGGCCGAAGATGAGGTTGCGCAGCGGGTTGACGTCGCGCAGCTCCTCGACCGCCTCCGCGCCGGCGTCGTCACCGGCGTCATCGCCGGCGAGCCACTCGGCTCGCGCCGCTTCGGCCCGGTCCAGCAGCTCTGTCAGCGCGCCCGAGTCGCCTTCGACCATGGCCGCGCGGTACTGCCCGAGCAGGTCCAGGAGCTGGTCCAGCCACGGCAACACGTTGGCGGCGTTGCCAGCTAAGCTGGCCGTCGACTCGCGATCGCCGCCTGGCGGAGCTGCGCCGACGGAGCCGACGAGCAATCCGCCCGGCGAGAGCCGGCGCAGGTCCCGCGCCGACGGGCTCGCGCCGACCATCGTGCTCACCGCTGCGTCTACGACCAGCGGGAGGTGGCTCACCCCAGCGACGAGCGCGTCGTGCTCGTCAGCGCCAATGAAGTACGGGCGCGCTCCGATCGCCGTGACTAGGCCAGCAAGAACGTCGACCGCCGCTTCGCTGGCATCCGGATCCGGCACCAGGCAGTATGTCGCGCCGACGAGAAGTCGTGCGTCAGCGGACTCGGGCTGTCCCTCTCCCGCGGCGGGGCCCGGGATCGGGTGCCCGCCGACGAACGACACCCCGTCCGGCAGCAGCCTCCCCGCCATCTCCATCACTCCGACCTTCGTGCCGGCGGTGTCGGTCACCAGAGACTCCGGCCTAAGATGCGGCGCGATGGCCTCGAAGGTCGCCTCCAGTTGGCTCAGGGGCTCGGTGACGAACAGGAGGTCGGCCTCCCCCGCGACGTCGATGAGGTTCCAGCTGGTCTTGTCGACCGC
Organism: Anaerolineae bacterium; assembly: GCA_046259645.1. Classification (GTDB taxonomy): domain Bacteria; phylum Chloroflexota; class Anaerolineae; order Epilineales; family Epilineaceae; genus JBJYWW01. Next base: position 4,806 of record JBJYWW010000186.1, on the reverse strand, counting down.
CCCGGCCGAACCCGCCTCCCGGGCCAGATCGTGGTCGAGGTCGTGTCCCCACACGCGGAAGTCGGTCTTGACCTCCTGCAGTGCAAGCCCGATCGACTGCCCGAGCTGACCGAGTCCGACGATGCCGATCACCGGCGATCGACGCTCACCGACCGCCTCCGTGTCGCTTGCAGCCATTCTCGCACCTCTGGTGGCTCTTGCCGGCCGAAGCCTGCTCGCGGCGCTGCTAGCCGAGGAGGAATCCCTCGAGGACCCGTGCCGCGGGAGGCCGCGGACCCCGGGCCAGCGCGTGCGGCGCCGCCTCGATCCCGCGCCGCACGGGCAACGCTACGTGCGCGCGTCCACGGCGGCAAGCGCGGCATGGCGCCGCGCCTGCGCTGTGCCCCTCCATGCCTCGGGCAGGGGCTCCTCATGGTGCCTGATGAGCTCTACCATCTCCGGCGGTCCTCCGCACGCCGCGACCCACGCGGCGCCTCGCGCCGGGTGGTTGGCGACCACCCAGAACGGTCTCCGCCAGCCGGTCGGGCACGACGTCAGCCGCGCCCACAGCCCCGGCACGGTCGGCGACAGCAAGACTCGCAGCACGCGGTGCACCACGGTCACCCCCGACTCGGCCTTGCCGCAGTCGTGTAGAAGCGCCGTGGCAAGCAGCACGGCGTCGGTCTCGCCGGCCGCCTGGAGCTCGGCGAGCACGGTGAGCCCGTGCCGCCGGTCCGCCGCCGGCATGCGCTCGAACACCTCCTGCAGCGAGCCGTCCAGGCGCTCCCGCGCCGGCCCGGGGTCGGGCGGACGGACTGCGGCGTCGAGCGCGGTGACGAACTGCCCGACGCGATACGCTACGCGCCCCAACGTCGGCCTACAGCGTGGCCGCGGCCGGTCCCACGAGAATGCGGAAGATGGCCTCGGCTGGGCCCCAGATGATACTGCTCAGGATACTGGTTTGCGTCACCAGGCCCAGCGCTATCAACCCGAATAGCAGCATCACGCTGATGCGCTCGTACGAGTGCAGCTTGTAGGCGATATGGAGCGGCACCGCGCCGAGCAAGACGCGCCACCCGTCGAGCGGCGCGACGGGCAGCGAGTTGAAGACCGCCAGCGCCAGGTTGAACAACACGAACAGGGTGAAGAAGAAGCCCAGGAAGCCGTCCGTACCGAACAGGCCGATGCGCAAGAGGAGCGCCGCCAGGGTCGCGAGGATCAGATTCGAGACGGGGCCGGCCGCCGCCACGACCAGCGTGCCGCGCTGGCCTAGGGCATAAGGATTGATGGGGACGGGCTTCGCCCAGCCGAACCCGACGAACAGCATCATCAGAGAGCCGATGGGATCCAGGTGCGCCAGCGGGTTGAGTGTCATCCGCCCTTGATCGTAGGCGGTGGTGTCGCCAAGCCGGTACGCGGTCCAGGCGTGCGCGAACTCGTGAACGCTGAGGCCCACGGTGAGCGTCGTGATCAACGCCACGAACACGACGGGATCGAAGTTGCCTGTCAGCAGCATGGGTCACCTCCGTTGCGGACGGCCACGTGCGGCGTCGTGTGCAATGGCGGCCGCTTCCGTTCGTGGCATCGCCCGAAACACTGGCGATTCGGCGGCTAACGCGCTGCCGCGTCAGGGCCGCGAGTATAGCACACGCAGGACGTGACGCCCCCGAAGGCGGGCGAGGTGGGGCGTGTGCTATACTGCGCCGCCGTTCGGAACGCCCGTTCCACAGGGGAGGCGTGCTCTTGCTGGACGTCCGCGTGGGCGACATCGTGCAGCTGCGCAAGCGCCATCCATGTGGCGCCGACGAGTGGCGCATCGTGCGGGTGGGAGCCGACATCGGGCTCAGGTGCGTTGGCTGCGATCGGCGCGTGACGCTGCCGCGGCGGCGCTTCGAGCGGCGCGTCAAGGCCGTGCGCACTCCGCACGAGGCGCCCGGTCCGGTTGACGGCTCCGCCGAAGCCGCGCACGGCAGCGAGGGCGGGTCGTGATCGCCGACGCAGGGCTGGCCACGACCTCATGGCATCTGCTGCCACGGCTTGTCGCCGCCGCCTACACGCTCGGCTTCCTGGCGCTGGCGGCATACTGGGTCAAGGTGCTCCTGGTCACGATTGCGTATGGCCTGGTGCGCCACCGCGACGACGTCGCTCCGACTCCTGCCGAGGCGCCGGTGGTAACCGTGCAGCTACCGGTATACAATGAGCGCTACGTCGCGGCCCGGGTCGTCGATGCCGCGTGCAGGCTGCGGTGGCCGCGCGAGCGGCTCGAGGTCCAGGTGCTCGACGACTCCACCGACGAGACCAGCCGCATCGTTGATGACGCCGCGCGCGCTTGGCGCGGCCGCGGCGTGGACGTGAAGGTAGTGCGGCGCGCGGACAGAGCGGGCTACAAGGCCGGCGCCCTGGCGAACGGCCTCGCTCTGGCCAGGGGTGACGCGATCGCGGTCTTCGACGCCGACTTCGTCCCGCCGCCCGACTTCCTCGAGCGAACCGTGCCGTTCCTGCGCGGCCGGGTAGGCGCGGTGCAGGCGAGGTGGGGGCACCTGAACGAAGACGCGTCGGGCCTGACGCGAGCGCAGGCGCTGGCGTTGGACGGGCACTTCCTCGTGGAGCAGACGGCCCGCTCTCGCTGCAACCTGTTGCTGAACTTCAATGGCACCGCCGGCGTGTGGCGGGCGGAGGCAATACGCTCCGCAGGCGGGTGGCAGCACGACACCCTGTCCGAGGACGTCGACCTGAGCTACCGCGCTCAGATGGCCGGTTGGCGGCTGCTGTTCCTGCCCGACGTGGTCGCGCCAGGCGAGATCCCCACCACGCTGCCGGCCTTCAAGCGACAGCAGCGTCGCTGGGCGACGGGCACGACTCAGGTGCTGGTGAAGCAGTGGCGGGCCGTGCTGCTCTCTCCCCTGCCGCTCCACGTGCGCGCGCACGCGCTGCTCAGTCTCGCTTCGCACCTGGTGCACCCGGTCACGCTAGGGATGTTCCTGCTGGCGCCGCTGATGCTGGCCTTCCAGCCCGCGCTGCACGGCGCAGTCGGACTGCTGACGCTGGTCTCGCTCAGCCCGCCGCTGATGCTCGCCGTGGCCGCCCGGGAGCTGCACGACGACTGGCTGCGCCGGCTGGCCATCTACCCCCTGCTCGCGCTGCTCGCGGTGGGCATGTCGGTAAACGGCACGGTGGCCGTCTGGCGTGGCCTGACCAGTCGCGGCGGCGAGTTCAAGCGCACGCCGAAATCCGGGGGCGAGGAACAAGGCAGCCTTGGCGGCGCGAGAGGCGCCTACTCCATCGCCGGCGACCGCTGGGTGGCCGTCGAGTCCGCGCTGGCGGCCTACGCGTGGCTCGGGCTGGCCGCCGCGCTGGCGCGCGGCAGCTTGGGCCTCAGCATGTTCATGGCGCTGTTCGCCTGCGGCTTCACCCTCTCGGCGGTGCTCACCCTCAGCGCGCAGGGCGGCGCCGTCAGCCCGTCCCGTCGACGCGCGCCGGCGGGCGAGCGCTAAGACGCAGCACCCGCCGCGTCGTCGGCGTGATCCGCGCCTGCTCCGACAACCGGACGCCCGGAACCCACAGCACCGTCTCGCCGGCCACGACCACCGGCCACGAGTCGCGCTCGGCGCGCGGCACGCGCGCGTCGACCAGCAGGTCCTGCAACGATTTGTGCAGGCCGCCCATCCCCAGCGGCTGTATGCGATCGCCGGGCCGACGGCACCGCACCGCCGGCGCCTCGCCGACGCTGTCAGCATCGAGCCGCGCCTCCCAGGCGGTTGGAGGGCGGGCGTCGTCGTCGGCTCGCTTGGCGCCGATCGCGGCGGCAATCACCCACCCGGATGGCAGGCGCGTCTCCCCTGAGAGCGCCAGCTCGCGCTCGGCATGGCGCTCCGGTAGCGGCATCGCCGCTCGAGCCGCGGATATAGTGAGCGTGTCGCCGTATCGCTCCGCCTGAAGCCGCCCGGGAAGCGTGACCAGGCCGCCGCTTGCGCCTGCGGCGAGCTTCTCTCGCAGCTCCTCGACGTGGGACCACTCCAGGTCCTGCCTCCCGCGCAGCACCTCGACGGCGCGGCGCAGCAGCCCGCGCTGCAACGCCCGAGGCTCGCCTGACCATCCGGCCAGGTCGAGCTCGACCGCGGCGATCGCACCCGCGTCCTCGAGGTGCCGCGCCCGCTGGCACCACGCGTCGTCGACGACCGCCTCGAAGAGCGCGAGGTCGTCCGCTACGGACTCAGCCATGCGGCTGAGGGCGTCGCGCAGGGCAGGGTTGACCTCCTCGAGCATGGGCAGGATCTCGTGCCGCACACGATTGCGCAGATACCGCGCGTCGCTGTTGGTGGCGTCGGTGATGTGCCGCAGCCCGTGGCGCGCGATGTGCTGCATCACGTCGGCGCGCGACACCCCGAGCAACGGGCGCAGCAACCGCGGCGCCGGCACGCCGTGCGGCGCGGCGACCGGCAGGTCAGCAACCGGCGTCATGCCCTTCAGGCCGCCGAGCCCGCTGCCGCGGAGCAAGTTCATGAGCACCGTCTCGGCCTGGTCGTCCGCGGTGTGCGCCACCGCAATCGACGATGCCCCGATCTCGGCGGCGGCCGTGGCCAGGAACTCGTAGCGCGCGACGCGCGACGCGTCCTCCAGCCCCCGACCCCGTGCGGCCGCCAGGGGCTCTACGTCGCGCGCAGCGACGGTGCACGGCACTCCCAGCTCCGCGCACAAGTCGGCAACGAAGTCCGCGTCGGCGCCGGACTCGGGTCGCAGACGATGGTCCAGATGGCCGGCGTGGAGCTCGATCCGCGTCTCGGGCTGGAGGCGGTTCATCACATCGAGGAGCGCCACCGAATCGGG
>JBJYWW010000185.1:0-12570 GCA_046259645.1 Anaerolineae bacterium | reverse complement strand
GAACGCGCTCGGAGCCTCTTAGTCGATTCAGTCGAACGCCAAATCGTGGCGCCGTCCTTCGACGACGGCGTACAGGTAGCCCGGCCACACGTAGCTCCGACCGCCTGGGCCGTGCACCAGCACGCCAGTGGCCACCGCGCAGTCGTCGCGAGCGGTATCGACGCCGGCCGCGAGATCGCCGCTCAGGCGCGCCGCGATCTCGTCGTGGGCCGCGATCGTCAGCTCCACCAGATCGGGCACGCGGTCGTCGGGTAGGCGGGAAGCGAGGCGTGCACCCAGAACGCTCAGCTCCGGCTCGTCCTCGATGAACGCGGTGTCGAAGTCTCCCGACACCATCGCGCTGCGCAGCGCCACAAGCGCCCCACATGCGGTCGAGGGCAGGCCGTGCCGCTCGACCACGCCGACCGTGCCGTCGCGGTCGATGCCGACGTGGGCCAGGCCGAACGCAACAACGCGGCGTCGGCCGTCCGTCCCCGGCGCATGCGACAGGACGGTGGCCATGGCTCTCGGGCCCAGCGTCGGCACGCCGGCTAACGCGCTGGCGTCGAACGAATCGCCCCACGTCTGCTCGAGGTCCTGGCGAAATGGCGCGCAGATCTCGTCGCGGCACACGGCAATGCATGCAATCGCGGTCGAACGCTGGAAGCCCAGCTGGTAGAGCGCGCCGTGGACCGTGTTCGCATACACGGACTGGCTCACAGCGCCCGGGAAGCGCCCGCCTAGCACATCGTCGAAGCCCATTCGAAGATTCCTCGCCCTCGCGGCCAAGCGGCCCTGCAAACCGGCCGGCACTGCCGCAGACTCCGCGGCGCTGATCGCCGCTGTCGCGAAGGTTAGCATCGGCCGGGCGCATCGCCATCCGCTCGCGCCTCTGGCCGCAAGCGACACCGCTCGCGCCTCTGCCTGCGAACGACCCCGCTCGCGCCTCGGACACTACGTATTCCGGCACGTCGTGGTAGCCCGGCGTCCGTCGGCACGGCGTGGCGGCCCCGTGGTGCCCAGCGCGTCGTGGCAACGGCGCGGCGGCCGTGTTATCATCGCGGACCGCTCCCGCCCCGAGAGATACGCAGAGAGTGCCTCCCACTTCGCGACGGATCGTCTGGCGCCCCTCGTCGAGCACTGCACCCGTTGCCGCAGTCGCGACATTGGTCATGGAGGGCTAGCGGTTGTCCGCCAGCAACGCACCACGCATCGTCACCGGAAGGCTGAAGCACGCGGTCACCGCGGCTCGCCGCCCCGTAGACACGCTGCTCGGCTACGCCAACGCGCTGCTCAGGTCCGCTGACACGCTGCTCGAGTCAGGCGACGCACTGCGCCACGCGGCGCCAGCCGCGACCAGGGCGGCGAAGGCTGGGGCGGCCGTCGGCGCGATCACACTGGCCGTGGCTCTCGCCGCATTCGCCGGCTGGCGCACACGGCCTGTCCTCGGACCGATCGGCGACATCTTCCTGGCCGGTGCCGCCGGTCTTGGCGCGATCGCGGTCATCGCCCTGGCCACGGCGCTTCTGCTGCGGGTGGTGCGGCGGCTGCCGCCCCTGCTGACGGGGACATTGGTGGGCGCGACGGCCGTGCTGACCTACGTCCTGGTGTTGCCCGGGCGCATCGACGACGCCCTCGGCGCCACAGCCGTCGCGCTGGTCGCCCTGCTCGGGGCGCTGGTGGGAGCGGCCACCCTCGGCGAAGCCGGCGCTCGTCCTGCGGCCCGGCGCGCCGCGTTCTTGACCGCCGTCGCAGCCGCGGCTGCCGTGGCTTGGGTAGCCTGGCCCGGCTCGGTGGCGCGCAAGAACCCTCCGCCGGCGATAGCGCGCGCCGTGGCGCCGCTCGATGCACCAAACCCGTCGCTGCCGGGCCCGTACGACGTCAAGCACCTGACGTATGGCTCGGGAACAGATCGGATGCGAGCGGAGTACGGCTCCGATGTAGACCTGGTCACCGCCCCGGTGAACGCCTCGCCGTACGTCCGGTGGAGCGGTCTCAGGAAACGCCTGCTCGAATGGCGCTGGGGTTTCGACACCACGCGACTACCGCTCAACGCCCGCGTGTGGTACCCCGACGGCGCCGGTCCGTTCCCATTGGTCCTGGTCGTGCACGGCAACCACGAGCTTCTCCAGTTCTCCGACCCGGGCTACTCGTATCTCGGCGAGCTGCTCGCGAGCCGAGGCTACATAGTCGCCTCCGTCGACGAGAACTTCCTCAACGGTGGGGTCTACGGCTCATCGAGCGGCGAGAACGACGCCCGGTCCTGGCTGCTGCTGAAGCACCTCGAGGCGTGGCGGGACTGGAACGAGACGCCGGGCAACCCGTTTACGGGTCGCGTGGACATGGAGCGGATCGCCCTGATCGGTCACTCACGCGGCGGAGAGGCAGTGGCGACGGCCGCCACCTTCAACCAGCTGCCGCACCATCCGGAGAATGCCCTGCGCCCGTTCGACTTCGGCTTCGGCATCCGGTCGGTCATCGCCTTCGCCCCGAGCGACGGCCAGTACGAGCCGGGCGGGCGGCTCAACGAGCTGTCCGGTGTCAGCTACCTGGCGTTCCATGGCGCCGATGACAGCGATGTCTCCAACTTCAGCGGCCTGCGGCAATTCGCTAGGCTGGACCTGGGCTCGGCCGTCGCGCCGGGCCGGCCGCAGAGACCGTTCAAGGCCGCACTGTACCTGGATCGCGCCAACCACGGCCAGTTCAACTCGGTGTGGGGAAACCGCGACCAATCGGCACCGGCCGGCTGGCTCTTAAACACGGCGACGCTCATGCCCGAGTCCGAGCAGCAGCGCCTCGCGGCGACGTACGTGTCGGCGTTCCTCGAGGACACGCTGCGTGGGGACGACCGCTACCGGCCGCTCTTCCGCGACTTCGCGGCGGGGGCCGTCGCCGGCTGGCTGCCGGAGACGGACTACGTGAGCCGGTACGCCGACCCGGGCTTCAGGATCGTCGCTGATTTCGAGGAGGACGTCGACAGCTCGACCGCCAGCCTCGTCGGCGCGAGCATCCGCGGCAGCGGCTTCGGCTACTGGCGGGAGAAGCTCCTCGAGTTCCGGACCGGCAAGTCGCAGGAGACGCGGGCGGTCGCCCTCGGGTGGTCCGCTCCCGGGGCGTCCTACACCCTGTCGCTACCGCCGGGGCTGGCGAACGACTGGGGCTTGACGGCGGACAGCCTATTGGTGCTCGCTGTAGCCGAGGCCGACCAGTCGCCACCGGGGCGGCCGGCGCAGGCTGACGCCGACACCGAGGGCGAGACGGCAGGCGGCATCCCGCTGGACCTGACGATCGAGATCACGGACAGCAGCGGCGCCAGCTCGGCCGTGCCCCTGAGCGAGCACGGCGTGGTGCCGCGGCCCATCCGCTCGACGCTCACGAAGCTGCCGGCGTGGGAGTCGCGCCGCTACCGCAACGACACGCAGCCGATACTCGGCTCGGTCGAGGTGCCGCTCGCGGCCTTCATCGCGCAGGAGCCGAACCTCGATCCGACCGGGCTGTCGTCGATCCGACTGCGGTTCGACAGATCGCCCGAAGGCGTAATCCTGATCGACGACATCGGCTTCGACGTCGACGGCTGACGCTCCGCGGGTCGCTAGCGCCTCGGCTGCGCTCGAGCGCGGTACCGTCGCAGCTCCGGCAGCTGGCTGACCAGTATGGCGGCGATGATCAGCGCCCCGCCGAGCACGCCCTTTGGCCCGAATCGCTCGCCGAGGAGCACGAACGCAAACGACGACGCCCACAGCGGCTCGGAGCTGTAAATGACCGCGGCCTCCGGGGCGCTGACGCTCTGCTGGCCGACGATCATCAGCCAGGTAGTGAGCACCGTGCTCACGAGCGCAAGATAGGCGACGGCCAGCCATGGGACCGCCCCGTCCGTCGGTACCGCCAGGTGACCGAAGGTGGCCTCGGCCGCCAGCCACGCCAGCGCGAACGGCACCACCCCCCACAGCTGGGTGACCGTCAGGGACCAAGGCTCGTGGCGGCGAGCGTAGCCCTCGAGCCGCAGGATGTAGATCGCGTAACTGACGGCAGTGACGGCCGTCCAAGCGTCGCCCAGGTTCGGCTGCGAGCCGTCGTACGACATCAGGCCGACGCCGACGAACGCAAGGCACGCCGCCAGCCACGTCGGCCAACCCATGCGCCGGCCGAGCAGCCCCGCGAACACGGGCACCAGCACTACGCTGACCGCCGTGATAAACGAGCTTCGGCTCGCGGACGTGTACACCAAGCCCTGCGCCTGTGTCACGTAGCCGAGCCAGAGCCAGAAGCCGAGGTCGAGCCCGGCTCGCCACGTATCCCGATCGCGCTCGCGAATCACCAGCGGCAACAGGACGAGCGCGGCCAGACCGAAGCGGCCGACGATCAGCACGCTCGGCGACATCGACGCGACCGTGTCCTTGATCACGACGAACGTCGTGCCCCAGAGCGCCGTCACCAGCGCGAGGATCGCCACGCCGCGCCAGTGCGGTCGCGCGGTTGCCGTTGCGCTCGGCATTCTCGCGTCCTTGCTCACTGCCATTAGCTCCGTTTCGAGTACTGATCCAGCGCCGCGGAAACTTTAAGGATTGGGGCTGTCAGCATGCGGTCAGTCGGGTGTTCTAATGGGCGCATCGACGTTTACATGCAGTGCTGGAAGCCCGGCGGAGCCTAGCGCCGGCCTCGTGAGGCTCCGCCGGGCTTCTTGCTGTTAACTCGTCAAGGCATCTAATCGGCTTGCACCCGAGGCAAGCCAGGCAGCCGGAGAGGACGGCCTCCTACAACGCGAGCCGCAGCCCGAGCGAGCTGAGCCGCACATCAGGCAGCGCAGTGTAGCGCGTCGTGGCCCGGGCCGCCTCGGCGTCGCTGAACCAACTCCCGCCTCTTGACACCCTGTGCACGTCGGGCCCGGCGCCGTGATCCTCGCGCCCGTCATTGGCAACGTATGGGTACTCGAACTCCGCCCGGTCGGGTCGCCGGCCGTACAGGCTGGTCGTCCAGTCCCACGTGTTGCCCGTCATGTCGGCGAGACCCTCAGGAGTGTCCCCAAGGGGGAACACCCCGACGGGGGCCGTTCGGCGCAGATGCGTCTCCCGGCAGTTGGCGCGCGACGAGTCGAACTCGTCTCCGAAGGCGTACACGCGGCCGTCGCAACCACGGGCAGCGGCCTCCCACTCAGCTTCGGTGGGTAGGCGGAAGCTCCTGCCCGTCTGAGCCGACAGCCAGTTGCAGTAGGCCCGCGCCTCGAACCAGCAGACGCCGACCACCGGCTGCGAAGCGCCGTTGAAGTCGGGATCGGTCCAGAGCCGCGGCTCCGTCTGTCTCCCGCTCGGGTACTCCGCCGCCAGGTGCTCCTCCAACTCCTCGTCGCTCATCTGCGTGCGCTGCACCCACATTCTGTGAAGCTCGACACTGTACTGCCCCGCGTCGTAGCGCTCCTTCAGCAGACCGGGCTCGGCGCGGAACTTGTCGGTCCATAGGCGCGCCGCTGCGCGCAGGCCGTGAGCAGTGCCGACCCCTAGTTGCCAATCGCGGCTAGCCGCCGTGTCCCACCAGCGCTCGTCGTCGTAGCCGCCCGCCACCATGAACAGACGCCACTCGGCGTTGGTGACCGGCGTGCGGGCCAACTCGAAGCTGGCGAGCTCGACCTCGTGTTGTGGAGATTCGTCGCCCGCCTCGTCGGCACGCCCAATGCAGTAGCGGCCTGGCGCGAAGCTAGCCATCTCGGGCACCAGGCACGGGCGTTCCCCGTCAGTCACAGGGGTGAGCCGCGGGTCGCCGATCTGCCCCAAGGCCTCGCCCGCCGCAAGCCGGCTCCGTAGGTCCGCTTCAGGGTTCCGGCTCCTGGCAAGGAGCTGTGTCTTCAACCGATCGGCCAGCGGCTCTGGCACGCGGACGTCTGGCTGGGCAGCGCACCGCGCTGCGAGAACCAGGTTCGACTCCGCGACGCCGTCCACGAACCCGGCCGGATCGTCGGTCATTGCCGCCGCGAGCAGCGCGGTCTCCTCCCAACCGGTCGTCGGCAGCCGCGGTAGCGCGTCCGCCGGCGCGATCGTGGCCAGCAGCTCGTCTAGCGGCGGCACCACCTCTCCAGCGCACCAGGGCGATCGAGCGACGTCGCGCGCCTCGTTCGGCCGAGCGGCCAGCGTCCGCGCCGCCATGTACTCCTGCAGCAGCTGGTGCACGAAGCGCAGCTCGTCGGTCACCGTGTCCTCATCGAGGAGCGACAGCGCCAGGCCGGCGTCCAGGATCTCCTCGGCCTTCTCGTGGTCGACAAGGTCGAGGGCATCGTCGTATTGGATCCGAACCTGCGCCGCCTCGCCCTCGAAGCGCTTCTCCTGCATCTCGAACGCCAGCTTGCTGATTCGCTCCACGAGGGCGCCGCGGTCAGGCAGGTCGTACGGTGTGCGCCACGCGCGCCGCACGATCTGACGCACGTCACGCCGCGTCAGGAGCGTGTCAGGGCGGAAGAGCACGTTGTCGCGCTCCACCTCCCGCTGCAGTGCCTGGCGGACGAAGCTCGTGAACAGGCCTACCCGGCCGTGGGGAACGAAGGCCTCCGACTCAACCTGCTGCACGAGCAACTTGAGGAAGTACGGCGACCGCAGGAGCTCGAGCTGGGGCGATCCTTCCAGCGCGGCCCAGGTCTCGCGGTAGTGCAACGGCCCGTAGGCCTTGAGGAACATGCGCACCTGCTCGTCGCCTAGCGGCTGCACCCGCACCTGCGGGACTCTCAGCTGCGGGCTAGACAACGGCGCGCTGTAGTCGAGGCTGCGGCACGAGAACACCACGCGATTGCTTGGCGAGAGCTCGATCACGCGGTGCAGGTAGTCCTTCCACGCGCGCACGGCATCGTGGAACTCCGATTCGTTGGTGGTCGGCAACTCGTTCAGGCCGTCCAGCAACAGGACGAGACGCCCCCTCGATGCGAGGTCGTCGAGCGGCGGCAGCTCTGGATATCGCAGGCGCCACCTCTCCGCGAGCCACTCCGCCGGCACCGGCGCCGCCCCCGGCCTGTCCGGCGCGTAGCGGCTCAGCGGCACGAAGAAGGTCACGGTATCCGACGTGTCCGCGCCGCGGAGGCCCGACAGCGCCGCGTCGAGCTCGAACCGGCGCAGCAGCGTGCTCTTGCCGGATCCCGGCGGCCCCAGCACGACGATCGCCTGCGCCTCGACGACGTCCAGCACCTGCCGCAGGTCCTCGTAGCGGTCGCCCGTGTCTTGCCAGCGGGTCTCGCTCACCGTCTCGCCGCGGTCGACCAACAGGGCGAGCTCCACGAACCGCTCGTCCAACCGGTACCGCGGCAACGACCACTCCGCGACGCGCCCAAGACGGAAAGACGTGAGGTCCGCCGGTTTCTGGTCAGCCACTTCACGCAGCTGCTCCGGGCGCAGCGCGATGCGGTGACCGTCCCCCCGCACCGCCTCCAGCAGCAGCCGCGTCGCCTCCGGCAGCGAGGTCGCCGCCGCCGCCTCGTCAGCGACCACCTTCGAGACATGTGACGCTGTCTCGGGGGGTCTGGAGCTAGCGTCCCTCTCGGAAATGCCGGGCGCAAGTAGCGAGAACACCCGCTCGCTGTGCACCAGGTCGCGTAGCTGCATGTCGCCGAGGTCCCGCAGCTCCAACTGGCTCGGCATGTACTCACGGACTATCTGCTGTGTGGTGAGAGAGACCAGCACCTGACCACCGGAGGCGGCCCCAGTCAGCCTGGCGACACGGCTGAGCGACGCCCCGAAGTAGTCGCCGCCGCGCATTTCGGCGGCGCCGGTGTGCACGCCTATCCTGACGCGGATGGGCGGGAAGCCGGTGCCGTATTGCGCCCAATCGACGTCGCTGAGCCGCTGCTGGATCGCGGCGGCAGCTTCCACGGCCGAGCAAGGGTCGCTGAACACGGCGTAGAACGCATCGCCGACGGTCTTGAACACGTGCCCGCCGGCGAGCTCGATAGCAGCCCGGACCTCCGCGTCGTGGCGGAGCAGGGCGCGCGTCATCGCGTCGGGGTGCTCCTGCCACAGAACCGTGCTGGCCTGGATGTCGGTGAACAGAAACGTAACCGTCTCGCGAGGTGCGATGCGCGGCAAGGGCTCTCCTCGTATCCTTGCTGTAGGCCGACCGGATTGTGGGGTCTACCTGGCGGATGCCCGCCGGCAGCGCTGGGCCATTGCGCCACCTCTATCGACATTATACAATCGGCTGCACCTCACGAGCGTAGAAGTCACACCAAACGAAGTCAAACCCAACGGAGGGCACATGAGCACCAGACAGAAGCTCGCCATCGTTCTCGGTGCGCTGCTCGCGCTGGCTGCGCTGCCGGTCTTGGCGCAGGCGGAGCAGACCTGGACGGTCACAGGAGCCATCACCGGCGGCGGAGGTGGACCAGCGGACATCTACATGGTCGACTTCGCACCAAGCACGCACGTGACGCTGACGTTGCAGCACGATCCGTGCGAGCTCGCAGGCGACAAGTTGAAGATCGAGGTGTACGGGCCGGAGTACGCGCTGCCCGGCGTGTTGACGACCCAGTCGTGTCAGCGCCAACTGGTGCTGTACACGATCGGCGGTGGACCCGGTCGCATCGAGATCCACAACTTCGATCCCGCTATCACTGTGAACTACACGCTCTCGTCGCAGGGCGTCGCCCTGCCGGGCGGCGGCCCGCCACCCGAGCCGACGCCCGTGCCCCCGGCACCGGCCGATGACCCGACAACGGCCAGCGGCGACCTAGCGGGTACCACTGGCGGTGCGATCTTCGACGTGCCCGCATTCGCGGACAAGGCGTTGCCATACACCATAGAGATGAAGTACACGATGGCGTCGGGCGGCAGCAGCGTGACGGGCATCGGCTTCAAAGTGCTGACTGCAACAGGCACGCAATTGGCGACCAGCGAGGAGTACACGCCCAACTCGCACCGCGCCACCTTCACGCCCCCGCCGAACATGAACCTGCAGATCGAGGTGTTCAACTACATCTCCGGCCAGGTTCTGAACTACCAGCTGTCCGGCCTTCCCGCCGGCGAGGAGGGCTAGGGGCCGGGCCCACGACGTGCTGAGCCGGCTCGCGCTCCTGGCACGGCACCGGTGGATGCTGGGGCGAGCCAAGCGCGAGCCTGAGCACGCTGGCTCGATTGCCAGCAAGTAGCGGGGCCGCTTGACGGACTCGAGAAGCGGTCCTCTCTGATCGCGTCAGCGCTCGGCGATCGGCACGTACGACGGCGCCGAGGGCCCCCTTTCCAGAGTCACGATGTAGTCGAGCATCCGCCGCCTGGTCCGGTCGAAAAACTCGAAGTCGTCCGGGCTGCCGGCGAGGTCGGTGAGTATTTCGTCGCTGCGATCGGCGTAGCGGTGGATCGGTCGCGACGGGTCCGAGGACATGTAGCGCGGCGAGTAGGCGTGGCTCGGACGAGAGTACAGATCGTCGAGCCACGCCTTTGCCGCGTCGGCCGTGGCCCCCGGGTTCTCCCGGATGGCTTGCTCGAGCGTGGCGATCACCCGCGAGTCCTCCACGCCCTCCCGCAGCGACTCGAAGACGACCGTGTCGTAGACCCGTTTCTCCCAGGACGGGAGCACCAGCTGGTAGCCGCCCTGGCCGCGCTGTCCCGCGTCGGTGCCGAGCCGACCGAGGGACGACGGCTCGGTGTCGTCCCACGGCTGTGAGCCCCAGTCGCCATAGGCGTAGACGTAGACGCCCTCGGCTCCCAGCGCGGAGGCGTACAGGCCGTTGAGGAACCGATTGTTGAGGATCACCGGCTGGTTCGCCGGATAGGTCGTGTAGTACGAGAAGCTGTCACCCCCCGCTCGCGTCCGATCGATCTCGTCCTGGGTGACGTACCGCAACGCGTACACGCGGTCGTCGAGCTCCGGCGCCATCGGCCCCAGCGCACCGGAGTCATCGGCAGCAAGCTCGTGCGCCCAGTTGTCGCCGTCCGCCGCCCCATCCACCACCCATTCCGCGCCGCGCCACTCGTCCTCGACGAAGTACACCGTCAGGTCCTCCCGCCGCGCCTGGCCGTTGGTGACACGGAAGCTGATCGTCGCCGCTCGGCCGGGAGTCAGGTACTCCGCGATGTCCACCTGCACCAGGTCGGTAGCGGACGGGAGCAGCGACGCCGACCACACGACGACACCGTCGACCAGCACGGCCTTCGTCGTCTCCATCTCGGCCGGCGCGAGGTCCGCGTCCATGAGCGACACGGACAGCGTCGACGGCCACTCGGCCGGATCGGACACGTCCAATGACAGCGTGACGGACTGGTCCTGGTCGTAGTCGGCGTTCAGCGCCTGCGTCAGGCGCAGGATCTCGTCGTCCGACAGGGCCCGGTCGAGGAGCAGGACGTCGTCCATCGCGCCCTGGATCCTGCCGACATCGACGGCGGCCTCGTTGGTCGCCAGCGGCCCACTACGAGAGACGAAGTCGGGGTGGCCGTTGTGGTAGAGGGTGCCGCCGAGCGCCGCGTCGTAGGTCCACCAGATGTTGTGCCATTGCCCGATGCCCTCGGTGCAGTCTATGCGGCCCGTGCCCGAGGCCGATGTCCATCGCCCGTCAACCGCGGCGTACATCCGCAGCTGCCCCAGGTTGTCCGGGTACCGGCCGTCGTAGTCGCCGAAGAAGTACAACACGTAGTTGGCGTCCTCGGTACCCGAGGATTTCGACAGCAGGTAGCGCGCGAAGCCGCTCGGGCACGCGTCGGGCCGCAGCCAGAGGTAGGCGGTGCCCACGTCCGTGAGGCTCAACGACTCGTCGTGCTGCACCCGCATGTAGGCCTCTTCGTCGGGCAGCGCGAGGAGGCCGCCGGTCACAACGGCAGTGCCGCGCAGCTCGCCGTCGTTGCCGTGCGAAGACGCATCTGTGGCGCCCGATTCGAAGTCCCAGTGCGCGCGCAGGGCCGGATCGCCTGACAGCCACTCGGGCACCTGCCTCGACAGCGCCCCCACCATGTCGTCGAACGTGAGGTGGTGCCCGGCGAGCGGCTCTTCGCACCGCGGGTAGTACGTCACCCAGGTGCGCATGCCCGATTCGCGCGTCAGCCGGTTGAGGTAGTTGGACCGGATCCGGCGCTCCGGATCAGTGCCCGGCTCGTCGGTGAAGCTCAGCGCCGGCGTCACGCCGTACTGCTCGAAGAATGCCCGATAGGTGCGCAGCACGTGGGTGTAGGCCGCGTCGAAGTCGTCGCACCGCACCTCGTAGATCGGGGCTCCCGGGCACAATTGGCCCCACAGCGACGACGCGTTGTCCAGAATCCCCACTCGCGGCTCGGGCGGCAGGATCCCCAATGCCTCGAACTCGTCGAGCTCGTCCGCCAGGTCGCGGAAGTCGACCTCGTACGAGCCGACGTCGATCTGCGCATCGAGGTAGATGATGGGGTTGATGTCGTGCTCGGCCATGTCGCGTGCCGCGATGCTCCGACTGGGCGCGTAGTACTTCTGCGCCATGTACGGCGAGTGATAGACGTAGGGCGTGGCGGCAGGTGGCTGGAGCTCGACGTCGAGGACGGTCAGCGTCAGGCCGACTTCGGCGGGAGGCGCGCCGGCCGGGTAACGACCGGAGACGTCAACTATCACTGCCCCCTCGTACGTCCCGGCCCGAGCGTCCTGCGGGACATCGATCGTCAGCCACAGCTGCCGGCTCGTACCGGGGGGGACTGAGAAGGGCCGGTTGGGGCTGAGGTACCAGGGATTGACTCCGTAGTACGGGTCGTACCCGTACATCCAGCGCTTGTCGATCGCCTCCACCAGCTCGATCGCGACGTTGGTGCTCTGGATTCGCCCCGTCGCGCCACTCAGGTCCGTGACCGAGACGTTCACCGCGTCCAGATCATCGAAAGCGTAGATTCCGAGAGAGACCGGCTCCCGCTCCCCCGGCACCTCGAACGTCGTCAGAGGCCGTCCTATCTCGGACGGCTCCGGGACAGTCGACGGGTAGATCTTGTCCAGGTAGTTGCGGGCGAACGTGACGAACTCGGCGCCGCCGTAGTCCGCCGGGTCCAGGGTGTGACTGGCCACGTAGTCCGACCGCTCTAGCGTCCGCGCCGCCCGGTCGGCGTCACGCTCCGCATCGAACTCCTCGGGCTCGACGAACCGCAGCCGGATCTCGTCGATCGGCAGGGGCTGCCACGCGCCCTCCTGGCGCGGGTAGTAGATCCGGAACTCGAAGTAGCCGTCGATGGCGCGCAGCGTCTGCCAAGGGTTCGACTCGATGAACACGCTACTCCGCGACCACTCCCCTGTGTCGAGCCCGGCCACGGCACCGAGCGCGTGCCACTCCAGCGGTGGGTTCTCCGAGTAGTCGAGTCGGGCGAAGACCTGCGGGCGGCAGTAGGCGCGGCTCGATGACCAGCGGTAGCAGTTGGTCTCGTCGACCGTGTCGCGGTAGGTGACGGTCAGCAACGCGTCACGGTACGGCACGCCGTCCTCCGCGAGCGGCAGCTCGCCGGCCCCGAAGCGCAAGAGGAGGTTGACGCCCGCGTCCAGCTCGCGGAAGGTGCGCGCGCCGTCCGCCATGCGCTCCGACAGCCCTCGGGCCTCGTCCAGGTGCGCCTGCGCCGACGGGTCCGCGTCGTCAGCGGCACCGACGTCGAGCACCAGCTCAAGATCGCCCTGCTGAGCCGGCGCCAGCGG
>JBJYWW010000184.1:0-6141 GCA_046259645.1 Anaerolineae bacterium | reverse complement strand
CGGTCGGTCGGTCGGTCGGTCGGTCGGTCGACCGGTCGACGCCGCGGCGACGACGCGCGGCGGCGAGCGGGCCGGCAGGCCGCTCGGACTTGCGGGACAGCAGGACGGACAGAAGGCAACGAACTGATGCCATCAACTCGAACTTCCCTGGTTGCGGCCTGTTTCGCGGCGGTCCTCGCTGCGCTGAGCGCCGTGGCGGCGCTGGCTGATGGTGGGGTCGTGACCGCGGTGCTGTTCTTCGACCCCACGTGCCACAACTGCGAAGTTGTGATGCAGGACGTGCTCCCGCCACTCGAGGCCGAGCACGGCGCCCGGCTGCGCGTGTACGAGCTGGACGTCTCGACGGTGCCGGGCTTCGACGCGTGGTCGGCGACGGCGAAGCGGTTCGAGCTGCCACCTGAGCGCAAGGGCGTTCCGCTTCTCGTCGTCGGCGAGCAGGTGCTGTCGGGTCAGGATGAGATCGCGGATGCGCTGCCCGGCGCGATCACGGAGGCGCTGGCGAACGGCGGAGCGGCGCCGCCGCCGGACCTGGGCTTCACGGACGAGACCCTGGCGAGCGTGGAGGCACTGTCCGGCACACACGAGCCGGCGTCGCCGTCGGCTTCTCTGGCCTACTGGCTAGCGATCGCGGTGCTCCTCGGCATGGTGGCCAGCGTTGTCTACACGACGTTGGGGCTCGTGCGCGAGTCGGGCTCGACAGGCCTCGACGTCGCTGACGTGCCGATGGCCTACGCCGTGCCGGTTCTGGCGGCGCTCGGGATGTTCGTGGCCGGCTATCTGTCGTACATCAAGCTCGCCAACTCGTCCGCGATCTGTCCGATCGGCAGTTGCGACGCGGTCCAGCACAGCGAGTGGGCGCAGTTCCTGGGTATCCCGGTCGCCTACCTGGGCTTTCTGAGCTACGCGGCGATTCTTGCACTCTGGGTCTGGGGCGCCACGCTGAGCGGCCCCGCGTCGCGGGTCGCGTCCGTGGGAGTGCTGGCGACGTCAATCGTCGGCGTGCTATTCTCGATCTACCTGACCTTCCTCGAGCCGTTCGTGATCGGGGAGGTCTGCGTGTGGTGCCTCACGTCGGCAGTGATCATGACCCTGATACTGCTGGTGGCGGCGAAGAACACTTCGGCGGACGACGTCCGGCAGGTCGTGACCGTCAGCCTCGGCTGAGCCGGAGCCGCCCGCGAGCTAGCGGCTCGCCGCGCGAAACACCTCGACTATCTCCTTGAGCGCGCGTTCGCGTCGCTCCGGATCGTCGCCCCGCACGGCCGACACCAGGCACGTGTCGAGATGGCCCTCGAGGACGACCTGGGACACCTTGTCCAGCGCGCCCTGGACGGCCTGGATCTGCTGGATCAGGTCGATGCAGTAGGCGTCGTCCTCGGCCATGCGGATGATCCCTCCCACGTGGCCCTCGATGCTCTTCAGTCGCTGCAGTACCGCCTGCTTGCTGTCATCGTCCATGACGAACCGCCTAGCTCTTCTTCCGACGCGTCCGCTTGACCGGGCCGCCGCGCGCGGCCCGCGCGGAGAGCAGCTCCAACGCCAGCTCCAGCGTCGCATCGTTCGGTGACATGTCCTTGGGCAGGGACGCGTTCAGCCCGCCGTGCCGGACGTATGGACCGTAGCGACCGTCGAGCACGTTGATCTGCTCGCCCGTCTCGGGATGCGTCCCTAGCTCCTTGAGCACCGTCGGCTCGCGGCGGCCGCCGCGCCCACGCCCCTTGCGCGCCGCCTTCTCGGCGAGCAGAAGCAGCGCACGGTCGAGATCCACCTGCAGCACGTCGTCGTCCTTGCGCAGGCTGGCGTAGACGCCGTCGTGGACCACATACGGACCATAGCGGCCGATGCCGGCCTTGACCGGCTTCTGGTCGTCCGGATGCAGCCCGAGGTCGCGCGGCAACGCGAGCAGCGCCTGTGCGGTCGGCAGATCCACGTCAGCTGGAGCCAGATTCTTGGGTACCGAGACGCGCTTGGGCTTGGCGTCGCCATCGCCGTCGCCGAGCTGCACGTAGTGGCCGAACGGCCCGTCCTTCAAGTAGATCTGCTCGCCCGATTGCGGATCGGCGCCGAGTGCCTCCGGGACCTCGGCTCCGCGCGACAACAGCTCGTGGGCCGCGTCCGAAGATAGATCGCCGGGCGCCATCTCGTCGGGCACTGCCGCGGTGACGCGGTCGTCGCCCTCGCCGCGTTCCAGGAACGGGCCATAGCGGCCGATGCGGACCGAGACGTCGCCGAGGCTGACGGTGCTTGCCTGGCGGGCGTCCACGTTCTGCGTGGCCGCCTCAACCTGCGACTCGAGGCCGGCCTCGCCGAGGTAGAACGTCTCGAGGTAGTCCTGCGGATCCACCTCACCCGCGGCGATCCCGTCGAGGTCCTCCTCCATGCCGGCGGTGAACCCGATGTCGACGAGCTGGTCGAAGTCGGACTCCAGCAGGCCGGTGACCGCGAAGGCCGTGAACGTGGGGACCAGCGCGCCCGATAGCCGCTTGACGTAGCCGCGGTCAACGATCGTGCCGATGATTGTGGCATACGTGCTCGGTCGGCCGACGCCGTTGGCCTCGAGCGCCTTGACCAGAGCAGCCTCGGTGTACCGGGCGGGCGGCTTTGTCTCGTGACCGACCGGCTCTAGCGATAGGAGGTCGAGGTCGTCGCCATCATTCAGCTCGGGCAGCGGCTCGTCGCGGTCCTCGATCGCGGCGTCGGGGTCGTCGGAGCCCTCCACGTAGGCCCGGAAGAAGCCCGGGAACAGGACCTGCCGGCCCCGCGCGCGGAAGACTGCGTCGTCCGCCTCGATGAGGGCCGTCACATGCTCGAGCTGGGCATCGGCCATCTGCGTCGCCATCGTGCGCTTCCAGATGAGGTCGTAAAGCCTGGCCTCGTTGCCCTGCAGCGGCAGCTCGGACGCCGGGCGCATCAGCCCGCCTGCCGGTCGGATCGCCTCGTGCGCCTCCTGCGCCGTGCGCGACTTGGTCTTGTAGCGCCGCGGCTGCTTGCTAAGGTACTCCGCGCCGTAACGCTCCTCGACACGCCGCCGGGTGCCGGAGATAGCCTCGGCGGAGAGATGCACCGAATCAGTGCGGTGGTAAGTGATGTAGCCGTTCTCGTAGAGCCGCTGCGCGGTGCGCATGGTCTCGCGTGCCGACAGCCTTAGCTTGCGGCCGGACTCCTGCTGCATGGTGCTGGTGGTGAACGGCGGGTAGGGCCGGCGCACCGAGCGCTTCTTCTCCACCGACGTCACGCGCCAATCGGAGTCAACCAGCCTGTCGCGCAGTGCGACGGCTTCGTCCTCGTCGAGCACCAGGACGTCGGAGCCGGCGGGGACCTGCCCGGTGCTCTCGTCGAAGTCCCGGCCCCGGGCGACAGGACTGCCGCCGACCGAGAGCAGGCGCGCCGTGAACGGCGAGTCGTGGTCGTCGGGCTCGGCTAGGCTCGCGTCGAGGTCCCAGTACGAGCCACGGACGAAGGCATGCCGCTCGCGCTCGCGCTCGACCAGGAGGCGAACGGCGACCGACTGCACCCGACCCGCGGAGAGCTTCGGCGCGATCTTCTTCCACAGCAGCGGCGAGAGCGTATAGCCCACCAGGCGATCGAGGATCCGCCTGGTCTCCTGCGCCCTTACCAGGTCGTCGTCGATCGAGCGCGCGGTGCGAACGGCGTCGTGGATCGCCTCCTCGGTGATCTCGTGGAAGACCATCCGCTTGACGGGCACCTTCGGCTGCAGCACCTCGACAAGGTGCCAGCCGATGCTCTCGCCCTCGCGGTCCTCGTCGGTGGCGATTATCAGCTCGTCGGCGTCCTTGAGCGCGGCCTTGAGCTCCTTGATCGTGGCGCGGCGCTTGGTGTTGACGACGTACAGCGGCTTGAAGCCGTTCTCCACGTCGACCCCCAGCCGACTCCACGACTCGCCGCGCGCCGACTTCGGGATCTCCGACGCCGAGGACGGCAGGTCGCGGACATGGCCCATGCTGGCCATGACCGTGTAGCCGTCGGGCAGGAAGTCCTCGATTGTGCGCGCCTTCGTTGGAGACTCGACGATCACCAGGCTCGTCACGCTTGCGACCTCGCTTCCTCGCTTGCTCTGTTGCTGCCGCCCGTCCGTGCGTCTCGCGCGCATGTCGCGGAGCTTCGCACGATCCGGCCGCGACAGCTACGACTGGCGTAGTGTGCGCGGCCGGACGGCAAGAGCTTAGCGCACCTCACCGCGATTCCGCAAGCGGTGGGCGCGGGGCGTGCCGAGGCCACCTCCACCGGTGAGCCGTGCCAGAGCGGACGAGCGGGCGGTGGTGGCCGCGTCAGTGATTTGCGGCCGAGCGGGCGGACAGGCAGGGGTCCCCGGCTGTCCGACGCAGTGGCAAGTCCGGCCGGGAACCCCTGCCTGTCCGGCGCAGCCCCCAGCACGTTGGCGCCCTATTGGACACAGCACGTCATTGGACACAGCACGTCTGCTGCCCGCGCCTGCGCGTTCGCCGCCACGCCCTAACAGATGCTCTACACCCTGGACGAGCCGGCGGCCGCGCTTGACATGTTCCGGCGGGAGTACAATGTGGTCAGACCGATGAGCGGTCAAGCATGCGTGCAGACGTCGCGGGAGGCCATCCCGCCGACGGGAGCAGCGGCTTCTGACGCGCTCTGGAAGCGGCAGCAAGGACGGCGGCACGTCATCGCACCGCGCCCCCGCGGAGACTCCTGGATTGCGCGGGCACACGCGCCAAGAGGGCGCCAGGAGGGCAAAGCAACCTGTGTCGGCGATCCAGCGAGGTGTGACATGAGGGCCGATCGGCTTTCGACCTTGACGGCGTTGGTGCTCGCGGCTGTGGTGCTAGTGTTCCTGAGCCAGCTACGTGTTCGCACCAACGCGGCGGCCCCGCACGGCGTGCCTCCTGACCTGCGGGCGGCATGCGCCACAGACAATCCCTGGTTGGTGACGGCGTGCTACGCTAGCCCCTCCGAACCGCCATCCGAGGGCCGCCAGAGCGCCGCGCTTGTCGCGTTCCGCGACACCGCCGATGACAAGCCGCAGTACCGGCTGGCGTTGCAGCAGGAAGTCGGCGCGGTCTGGGGCCTAGCCTATAGCTGGCGTGAGAACGCGCTACTAGCCGCTGCGTATCACAAGGTTCAGCTCCCCTTCGGCCCCGGTGGCCCCGGCGCGATCTACCGCGTCGAAGTCGACAACCAAAGCGTGAGCCAGTTCGTGACCGTGCCAAACGCCGGTCCTGACCGGCACGAGCGCGAGCTCACCAGTAGCCCCGACAACCGCGGGCGAGATTGGGCGGGCAAGACAAGCCTCGGCGATGTCGACATCAACGCCGAGAACACGGAAGTGTCGGTGGTCAATCAGAATGACCGCCGCATCTACCGATTCACGTTTCCGGGCGGCCGGCTGCTGGGCAGCTTCCCGAATGGAGCGGCTGGTGAGGCTTGGTCTGTTGATGCTCGGCCTTTCGGGCTGAAGTACTAAGACGGACGACTCTACCATGGCGTGGTTCGGTCGGCACAGACCAGCCAGGACCGGCAGGAGCTGGAGGCGCGTGTGTACAGCTCGCTGCCGGACGGCTCGGACCTGATGCTAGCCGCGGCGTTCCCTCTCACTTACGAGCGGGGAGAGCTGCGCGAACCACAGGTGTACGTGATCCCTGCGTTCAGACTGGAGTGGTTGCCGTGGGTGGACGGCTACCGCAGCCTCAATCCTGGCTGGACGCTGGCCGCGTGGCCGATGCCCATGTTGAGCGACATCGAGTTCACCCACGATGGCGACATGGTGATCGGTCTCCGTGACCGACAGATTGACGTTGTGATTCCGATAGGGGTGGCCGGTAGGCGGTACGGCGTCGGCATTGGCGACATCGTGCTTGGACGTCGGGATGGTGCTGGATGGGACGTGACGGCTCTTCCGGAGCACTTCGACGACGACCTGACGGTGGCAGATGAGAACGGCCAGGGCGGTCTCGCGGTTCTGCCAGAAGACGACATCGTGGTTTCTGGAGCCTGGGGCATTGGCTTTCAGTGGCCTGAGGAGGGTGAAACCGGGGCGCTGTGGTATGACAATGCTGGTGGCGGGAAGCTTCGCCATGAGAAGGTGTGCGGGTTCAGGCGCGAGCCGCAACTGGTGGCACCAGCGCTGGCGGACAACGAGATCTCCCGCGC
>JBJYWW010000183.1:0-12889 GCA_046259645.1 Anaerolineae bacterium | reverse complement strand
TTCAGGCGGGAAGCGTTCGAGCCCCACGAGCTGGCGCGCCTCGTGGATCAGATGCAGCGGGCCGGGATGATCGACGGCCTGTTCCTCTCCAGCGGCGTGGTGGGCGGCGGCGACAGGTCCATGGAGCGCATCGCCGCCACGGCCGAGATCCTCCGGCAGCGGCACGGCTACACGGGCTACATGCACCTCAAGATCATGCCTCGCGCGAGCGACGCCGCCATCGAGCAGATCCTGCGCGTCGCGGACCGAGTGAGCATCAACCTGGAGGCTCCGACGACGGAGCACCTGGCGCGGCTCACGTCGACCAAGGACCTGCCCGCCGATCTCCTGGCGCCCTTGCGCCGTGCGCGCGAGATCGCTCTCGCCACTGGCTCGCGGGTCGGGATCGCCACGCAGTTCGTGGTCGGGGCGGCCGGCGAGACCGACGCCGACATTCTGCGCCTCAGCGCGAGGCTGTATCGCGAGATAGACCTGACCAGGATCTTCTACAGCGCCTTCACGCCCGCGCCCGATACCCCGCTCGACGCGCTACCGGCAGAGAACCCGCTCCGCGCGCATCGGCTCTACCAAGCGGACTTCATGCTGCGGCGCTACGGGGCGACCCTCGGTGACCTGCCCTTCGACCGCGAGGGCCGCCTGCCGATCGCCGTCGATCCCAAGCTGGCCTGGGCCCAAGCCCACCCGGGGGCATTCCCGGTCGAGATCAACACGGCCGGCCGCTCCGTGTTGCTGCGCGTGCCCGGGCTTGGCCCCGTGACGGTCGACGCGCTGCTGCGAGCCCGCCGCGGAGGCCGGCTGCGCCACGTCACCGACCTGCGCCGACTCGGATCCGGCACCGCCCGGTCCCTATCGTGGATAACAATCGACGGCCACGCACCCCCGGTCCAACTGCCGCTGCCTGACCCATCCGCCGGCGTGACCGGGTGACGTCGGGCACGTTGGCTGCTACACTAGCTAGCGACCCATAGACGGCGCGCCCGTCGCGCCGCCCCGCCGCCGCGGGCGCCCCGAACAGGCACCGCCTGAACGCAGGCCCCGCCCTATCAGTGCCGCTTCGCCGCTGCGTCGCTGCCCCGACAGGGGCCGATGCTCGCGCCAACCCACACGTCGAGCCGCACCATGACCACGCAGGCACAGGCGCTCTACAGGCGGTGGCGCCCGCAGACTTTCGCGGACGTCGTCGGCCAAGAGCACATCACCCGCACGCTGCAGAACGCGGTGGCGGGCGACAGGCTGGCTCACGCCTACCTCTTCACGGGCCCGCGCGGCACGGGCAAGACCTCGGTCGCCCGGATCCTGGCCAAGGCCGTCAACTGCACCGGCGACGGCGAGCGCCCGTGCAACGCGTGCGCGATCTGCGAGTCCATGACTGCCGGTCGCTCGCTCGATCTGATCGAGATCGACGCGGCGTCGAACACCGGCGTCGACGACGTCAGGGACCTGCGCGACAAGATCTCGTTCGCCCCCAACGAGGCGACGTTCAAGGTCTACATCGTCGACGAGGTCCACATGCTGTCGACGGCGGCGTTCAACGCGCTGCTCAAGACGCTCGAGGAGCCGCCGCCGCACGCGCTCTTCGTGCTCGCCACCACGGAGCCGCACAAGATCCCGGACACCATCGCGTCGCGCTGTCAGCGCCAGGATTTCAGACGCGTGCCCCTCGACGCGATCGTCGGTAAGCTCCAGCGCATCTGCGCCGCCGAGGGGGTCGAGGCCGAGCCCGCTGCGCTCGAGCTCGTCGCCCGCAGCGCGACCGGCTCGATTCGGGACGCCGAGAGCCTGCTCGACCAGCTGCGCGCGGCTGGCGATGCGGTGTCGGTCGGTCAAGTGCGTCAGGTGCTCGGCACGCCGGCCGAGGGCACCGTCGCCGATCTGGTCGACGCGCTCATCGACGGAGATGGCGCCACGGGCCTGCGCCTGATAGGCGCGGCGATGGATCAGGGCGTCGATGCCCGGCAGTTCCGCGAGATGATACTCGACCACCTGCGTTGCCTGCTTCTGCTCCAGGCAGGCGTTGAGGGGCAGCTCCTCGGCGCGACGGACGCGCAGCTGGACGTGCTGGAGTCACAGGCGGAGCGGATGCCGCGGCGCGCACTGCTGGGCGCCGTGCACCGCTTCAGCGAGGCCCGGCCGTCTAGCGACATGTCGCAGCCGGCCCTGCCCCTCGAGCTGGCTCTGGTGGAGACGGTGCTCGA
Organism: Anaerolineae bacterium; assembly: GCA_046259645.1. Lineage (GTDB taxonomy): Bacteria > Chloroflexota > Anaerolineae > Epilineales > Epilineaceae > JBJYWW01. The sequence continues at coordinate 10,694 of JBJYWW010000183.1, read as the reverse complement.
CCTGACCGACGACGGACCTGCCGTCGCCGAGACACGTCCGGCCAGGCCGAAGAAGCCGGCGCGCGCCGTGCGGGGCACGGGCAAGAGCCGGCCGACCGACGCAGAGGGCGGCGGCACCGACGTCCCGGCCTCCCGCGAAGCCGCCGACGCTCCGCCCGCTGGCGCCGACGCTCGGGCTTCCCGCGAAGCCGCCGACGCGCAGAGCGCAGTCGTCCAGACGCCCGGGGGTGGCAAGCCAGACGACGCGGCTGCCGCTAGCCCCGAGCCGGAGGGCCCGGCCGAGCCGGCTGAGGCTATGACCGCGGACGCAGAGGCTTCGGGCCAGGGCGGGCCGCCCGGCGACGAGCCCGACATCGCAGCCATGACCGACCTCGAGCGGGCACGAGCGGCGTGGCCGCGGGTGATCGAGGTCGTGAAGCGAACGGACAAGAAGGCCGCCGCGCTGCTGCGCGACGGACGGCCGGTCGCTATCGACGAGTCCACCCTGACGGTGGGCTTCTACTACGAGTTTCACTGCGGCAAGGTGTCCGAGGTCAAGAACAGCGAGCTGGTCGCGGCGGCGGCGGCGGAGGTGCTTGGTGCGCCCGTGGCTCTCCGTTGCACGGTCGTGCCGGCGGACCGCGAGGACTCCACGAGCCGGCCGCGCACGCTCGCCGACCAGGCCAAGCAAGACCCGGTGGTGAAGCACGCCGTAGAGAACCTGGGCGCGCGGATTGCCAGCGTGTCCAAGGACCGCGGCGACTAGACAACTCGCCGGCGGGGCGCGACATGCGGTCGGGCGGGGCGCGACGCCCGGTCGGGCGGGGCGCGACATGGGCTCGCGCGTGCGATAGGCGCATACGCGCCGTAATGGACCGGCCGCCGAGATCATCGACATGGAGGGCCAGGAATGCCACGAGGACGCGGGGGACTGCCCGGCGGCAAGAACATGATGCGCCAGCTGCAGGAGATGCAGGAGCGGATGCTCGCCGAGCAGGAAGCTCTCGCCCAGGAGACCGTCCAGGTCTCCATGGGCGGCGGTGCGGTGAAGGTCGTCATGACCGGGCACCAGAAGGTTGAGTCGATCGAGATCCAGCCCGAGCTGCTCGACCCCGAGGAGAGCGAGATGCTCATCGACCTGCTGATCGCGGCTGTGAACGAGGCAGTCGACAGATCGCAGCAGATGGCGCAGGATCGCATGGGCGCGCTCACCCAGGGCCTGGGGCTACCGCCGGGGCTGGGGCTCTGAGCGCCCCGGCCGGCCTGGCGAGCTCGGCACTGCCGCGCCCGGTCGAGCAGCTGATCGACGAGTTCAGCCGGCTGCCCGGCATCGGGCCGAAAACGGCGTCGCGGCTGGCGTTCTACCTACTGCGGGCGCCGTCGGAGCAGGCCTCGTCGCTCGCCGCCGCTCTGAGCGCGCTGACGGACCGGATCGTGTACTGCAGCAGGTGCCACAACATCGCCGAGAGCGATCCGTGCGCCGTCTGCACCGACGAGCGGCGCGATCCCACTCTGATCTGCGTGGTGGAGGAGCCGCTGGACGTCATCGCGCTAGAGCGCACGCACGAGTACCCGGGGCTTTACCACGTGCTCCACGGAGCGATCTCGCCCGTCGACGGCATCGGTCCCAGCGACCTGCGCATCGCCGAGCTGGTCGAGCGCCTGCGGTCCGAGGAGGTGAGCGAGGTGATCCTCGCCACCAACCCGTCACTCGAGGGCGACGCCACCGCGATGTACATCGAGCGAGCTCTCGCCGACGTGCCCGGTGACTTCCGTCTCACGCGGCTGGCGCGCGGCCTGCCGGTTGGCGGCGACATCGAGTACGCTGACGAGGTGACCCTGGCTCGCGCGATGAAGGGCCGCCGCGAGGTCGGCTAGCGCCGGGGCAACTTCGGCGCGAGGCCGGCCAAGGTCAACGCGCCGTGGTGAACGACCACCTACGGTCGAACGACTCGTCGGCGCTGTCCCGGCCGCTGACGTGCGCGGTGTACTCGGCGCCGGCCGCCAGCGGCTGCCGAGCGATCACGAACACGACATCGGCTCCGAGGAACTTGTTCGGGTCCGACGCCTGGTCCAGGACGAACGCCGACACGGCGTGGCCGCCCTCATCGAGCAGCTCGGCGGTGTCCAAGCGCCAATCGACGCTGCTCTCGGTCCGCCAGCCAAGTCCCAGCGAGTCCCAGCGCCACGGCAGCCCGGCGACTGCTCTCCCGACCGGCCGCTGGATGTGCAAGCTGACTGGATAGCCAACTGGGTACGAGGCCCCGGGCAACGGCTCCGGCGCCTCGTTGCCGTCCCAATCGGTCGGCACGTCGGACTGCCCTGAGGCGGGATAGGTCGTGATGAGCCGCTCGGTGGGCGGCACGTGGCCCCGGCTGCCGAAGTCCATCACAGTCGTGTTCCAGCGGCTGCCCTCGGCGATCCCGGCCCCCGTGTCCATGGTGCTGTGGTCCATGAACGGCAGCCGGTGGTACACCGTCGCCACCCAGCCGTCGACGGATCCGGGCAGGCGAAGCTGCCCGAAGAACATCACCTCGAAGCTCCCGGAGTCGTAGCCGAAGTACCCGGTGCGGTCGTAGAACCTGGCGCCCGTGAAGCCCGGGCGCCCGAAGGTCTCGTTGTGACCTTGGCTGTTGAGCACGTCGTAGTCGGCGTGCGCCTGCGCGGCCAGGTTGATGGCGCGGTCCATCTTGATGGGCGGCAGGCCCGCGCGGTCGCGGTACACGTTGGCCCGCTCGACCCCTGCCACCTGGTCGGCGGACGGCTCGACGAAGCTCGGGGCGCGGACGACATCGACCGTCACGTTGTGTCCGCGCGAGCTCGCATGCTGGCTCTCGGAGACTGTCAGGGACAGCCGGTGGGGGCCGTCGCCCAGGTTGTCGTACACCGCCGGCACCTGGTGCCGCTCCTCGCCGAAGTAGAACTCCAGGCGCCCGAACGACCGGCCGTCGATGCTCACGTCGGCCCGCCCGCCGTCGCGGCTGATCACCCGCAGCAGCTCGATGTGCTGACCGCTGAACGCGACCTCCATGCGGGCTCCTGCCTCGGTCGCGAGCATGTGCGCGCCGCCTGACGAGCTCGCGTCGGAGATCCTTTGCCAGCTGCCGCTGAACTCGAGCGCGGGATCGTCCTCCTCGGCCACGATCGGCGCGGCGGTCGGCTCCGGAGTGGCGGTAGCCGTGGGCGTGCTCGTTGCCGTGGGAGTCGCCGTCGCCGTGGCTGCTTCGGTGGCCGTCGCGACCGGTGTCTGAAGCGGCGCGAGGTCGTCGAGGTCCATGCCCCGGCCCGCGAGCGGCAGATGAACCACCACGTCGCCGTCCTCGGCCGCCGCAACACCGCGCAGCGCGACACCCCCCGGCGGCGGCGCGAGCAGCAATGAAGCCAACGCAAGGGCGGCGACTGCCGCTGCAGTCGTCCGCAGACTCGCCCGCGGCCCCGCGCCGCCGACGCATTCCCGCTCGCTCGCTGCACGCCTCATGACCACCCCCTCCGCTGCTTCTCGGCCGGTCCTACTCGTAGTGCCGCGGCGCCGACTCGGATCTGACTTCAGGCAGGAGTCCGAGGTCGATGGTGCGCTCCTCGGAGCTCGCCTGGTCGCTGAGTCGCAGCTCGGCACCGTCGACCGCGCCCTCCGGCACCGCGTACACGACCCGCACCGTCGCGAACGAGCCCGGGCCGTCGTGCGGATAGGCGGCCGTCCTGAGGAGAAGCTCGCTCGTGGAGCCGTTCACCACCGTCACCAGCGATGGAATCTGGTCCTCGCCCCTCGACACGTCCTGCACGAATACGGCACGGTACTCCCGACCGTCGGCGCCGATCAGCACGAGGTCGTCCTTGTAGATCTCGAACGGATCGTCGTCCGAGAAGACGTCGAGCCGGACCCTCACCCATAGGTCGGCGTCGCCCAAGTCGTCGGGGACGAACCCCAGCTCCCGCACGTGGACTGTCTTGGGGCGCCACACGCTCGGATCGACCTCCGGATGGTCGGGGACGATCGGCATCCACTCCATGAAGTGCGCGTCGGCGACGTTGTACGTGGCGTTGCCGACGCGCACTGGCACGCCGATCGTAGCGGCCTCCGGCCCGTCGGAGCACCCCGTCAGCGTTGGCCCGGCCACCAGCGCCACCGCGATGCACAGCGCCTTCGCGCAAGGCGTGGCCCATGCCGCCGTCGTCCCCGCCGCTGGCCACCCCGAGCGCGTCGCCGCGGCACGCGTCCACGACCGCTGCAACCACCCTGCTGTCCGCACTCGGCCGAGACCGAGCATCGCGCGACTCCATTCGCCTCACGTCACGCTGAGGCGCGGACGTGGCTGGCGGACGTAGGGACCTCGCGCCACGGCCGCCGGCCATCCACGCGCCGCCCCGCGTGTGTTGGGACGATAGCACACTCGCTCGGCACTGCGGAGCGCGCCGGCCCTGGCCCTCCTCGCGCGGCCTAGTCGACGGGCGTGCGGCCGTGCGTCGTGGCGAGGAAGCGCCGCAGGAAGGGCCGCGTCCGGAACGACCTGGTGGCTGCGTCGCCCGCTGCTTCCAGCAAGCCGAGATCCACCGCTTCCTGCAGCGCTGCCATCGCGTCGTCGTGGTCGAGTCCGGCGCCGCGCCGAACTGCGTCGGTGGTAGGCGCTAGCCCGTCCGCGACGCCGGTCGCGACTTCCCGCACCACCAACCGGGCGCGCTCGGACGCTCGCCGCCACCCGTCGTCCCACATGTCGCGACTCATGTCCGCCACCGGCCCATTGCCTCGAGCTAGCTCGTTCGCCACCTGAGCGCACCCGAGCGCGCGCAGCCGGCCCACCGCCATGTGGATCGCTCGCGGCACACCGGCCGTGGCCTCTGCCAACGGGTCCAACACATCGTCGCTGCTTCGCGCGACGTCGGGCAAGCCGCGCTCCTTGGCCAGCCGCCGCAGCAGCGCCACTGAGGCGCTGCGACCCAAGGGCCGCAGCGTCACCGGCCGCACCCCATCCACCCCCGACCAGCACACGCGCCCGGTCAGCAGCGCCCGAGCGCGAAGGCCCCACCCGGCGATCTCCTCGGACCAGGCCGCCGCGGCAGCCGGGTCGTTCACACCATCGATCACGACCAGCATCGGCGTCGCGAACGCGCTCCGGTTCTCGGCGACGGCCGCTTGGGGCCGCCCGTCAGCGTGGTCGGCCAGGTGGGCATGCCGGACGAGCCGGCCCACGGCGTCGATGGACCGGACGCGCCCGCTGGTCTGACGCTGCACCGGCATCGGCGGCCCGTCCTCGCCGCACGCGAGATCACGATCGTCCTCCGCCAGCGGTGACACCCAGATGACGTCCGCTACGTTGTCGTCCTTGATCTCGGCCAGCGCGGCGGCGCGGGCTACGGCAGTCTTGCCGATGCCGCTGGGCCCACCCAACGCGACTGCGCGTCGACCCAGGTCGGCGGACAGCAGCGCTCTCACCACCGCGATCTCTCTCGCCCGCCCGACGAGCTCGGATTGCCCGCCGTGCGGCAGGTTCATGGCCAGGCGCTCGCGGCGCGCCTCCGCGACGGCCGACCGCTCGAGAGTCTGCAGGTGCACCGACAGAGCGGTGACTCCTTCCTGCAACCGGCGCTGCAGCGTGCGCCGGTGACGGTCGCCGAGGAGCTCCTCCATCTCGTCGAGCCCGATGTTGAGGTCGGGCCTCAAGTAGAGGTGGTACACGGCGCTCCACGACTCGAGCTCGCGATGCCCGACGCCGAAGTCACGCTGCAGGGCAGCGCGGAAGTCGCTCGCGTCAACCTGCGGCCGCGGCCTCAACGTGCGCCGGAGCCGCTCGAGCTCGGCCTCGACCGTCTCCGCCAGGAGCTGCGCCAGCTCGTACTCGCGCGCGCCCGGCGAGGGCCGCATCCCGCTGCGCGCGACGGCTCGCTCGACCACCTGCAGCCGGGTAAGCGGCGTGCGGCCAGGCGTGCGGTCGCGGGACAGGTGGCGCAGGGCATCCCGAACGTCTGTTCGCGCGATCGTTGTCGTGTCGATTCTCATGTCCTCTCACCTAGGGTTCTCGTCGCGGTGGGGCTGGTCTCCAGCCTACCGGCCGCGCCGGCGCCTAGGCGAGAAAGATCTTTCCAAGTTCCGAGCCAGAGGGAGTGGAGCGGCGGCTCGACTTCGTTCGCCCAACCGCGGGAGAGGAGGCACGGCGGCTCAGCGAGGCTGGTCCGACCGCCCGGGCGGCGGCGTCGCCGGGCCATACAGGCCGCAGCGATAGGCCCAGCTGACTAGCTGGTAGGCTTGACGGAAGCCCGTGGACGCGTAGATCGCCGAGATAGTCTTGTCGATCGTGCTGCGGCTGAGGCCCAGGCGCGTCGCGATGTCGTCGCGCGATAGCCCGTCGCAAAGGGCGATCACCAGCTCGCGCTCGCGTGGCGTCAGCAGCCGGGGGTGAGGGTCGTCGGGCCGCGCCGTCTCCGGCAGACCGCGCTGCCGCGGGCTGACGCGCGGGCGCTGGTCGGGCCGGGCCAGCGCCGCGTGAAGGTCCCCGCGCCCTGCAGCACCCAATGCGCCCCACATCCGCGGCATTCGGCCCGCGGCCGGGACCAGGTACTGGTTGCCGCCAACCTCGGCAACCGTGCGACCAAGTCGCTCCAGCGTCGGCACCGCCGCCGCAACGCCGCGAGCGCGGAACTGAGCATGCGCCAGCTCGAGCCGCGCCTGAGCCGAGGCGACGAGCGCTCCAGCCTCGTCGAGCGTAGCCACGGCCCACAGCAGCCGTTCGACGGCGTGCGCGTGGTTGCCCTCGGCTGAGCTCAGCGCGCCCTCCTGCACCGCGTGCCCGACGGTCGACAACAGGTCGTCGGCCCCGCCTGGCGCGCCCGGCTCGGCGAGCAGCCGGCGGCTTTCCGCGAGATCGCCCATGGCTCGATGGTGTCCCGCCAGTGAGCGCAGGGCGTGGCTGATCAGCTCGGCTTCGCCGAGCTCGAGCGCCAGCGCAAGGCCACGCCGCAGGCCGCGCTCCGCGCTGTCCGCCATCTGCAAGTCGGCGTGGAGGTCGCCGCGCCCGAGCCAGGCCAGCGCCTCGATGTGATGGTGGCCGACCTTGCGCGCTTCCTCGAGCACGTCGTCGAACAGCTCCATCGCCTGGGAGTACTTCCCCAAGAAGTGCCAGGCAAGCGCCTGGTTGTTGCGCGCGATAAGCAGCGCGTCCACGTATCCTCGGTCGCCGGCCAGCGCAGCGGCAACTTCGGCGTGGCGCCGCGCTGCGTCGAGCCTGCCCCTCACGAGCTCGAAGGCAGACAGGTCGAGCGCCGCAAGCGCGGCAGCGCCCCCCGTCTCGGCCGCTGACGCCAGCTCATAGGCTTCGGCGAAGCACTCGCCAGCGCGATCGAGTCGAAGCTCCGCCGCGTGGATCTGGCCGATGACCCGCAGCGCCTTCACCTTGGGCGCCGGCCCAAGCGCCTCGGCGTGCTCGAGCGCGGTCTCCGCGTCCCTCAGCGCATCGGCGAGCGCCCCCTGCGACCGCCGCGCGAAGCTGCTGGTGATGTAGACCGAGACCAGCTCGTCCTCGCCGAGGCTAGCGCCGGCAAGGGCGCGATCGACCGTAGCCACGGCCGCCCCGGTGTCACCGATCGCCAGCTGCGCCCGCGCCATGTACCGCGCCAGCTCGGCCGGAAGCTCTCCGCCCGACGCGCGCTCGTATCGTCCGAGGAGATCCGCCAGCGTGTGCCACCGGGCGGTCCTCGTCAGCTCCGGCGCGACATCGCGCAGCCGCCCGGCCGTCGCATCGACGTCTCCGGCCGCCGCCAGGTGGCGGATCTCCTCCACCACGTCAGCACCGCGCCGGTAGTACCTTGCCGCGCACCGGTGCTGGTCCGACGTGAACGGCCGACGCCGCGGGCTCGCCTCGGTGAGGTGCCGCCGCAGCAGCGCGTGCATGCGATACGCGTCGTCGCCGCGCCGATGGTCGAGGAACAGGTTCGTGCCCGCGATACGCTCGAGCCGCTCCGCGGCGTCGGGCACGCCGAGGCACGTGCGGCACAGCTCAGGCGTGATGCGCTCGAGGTGCGCCGCCTCGTGCAGCAGGCGGCTGTCGGCCTCGTCCAACCCGTCCAAGAACGCGGCCGCGATCGACCCGAACACGTCCTCCTCAGCCGGGCCCGCCGCTCGCCGCTCGACTGCCGGGCCTCGGCCCTCACCGATGCGCCAGGCCATGAGCGCGATGGACACGGCCGCCGGCCAGCCCTCGCACGCCGCTGTATCCGCCCGGAGCGCGGGCCACTCGTCGACAGGCACCTCGTTTCGCTCGAGCAGAGCCTCGATCTCATCGCGCGTGAAGCGCAGCGCGCGAGCGTCCAAGGGCGCCAGCCCGCCAGGACCCGCTAGCTCGCCGAGCGACGGCGGCACGGCGTGCCGACCGCTCGTCACGAAGCGCACGTGCTCCGGCGTGAGGCGGATGAGCTGCCGTATGGTGCGGACGGCGGCCGGGCTGCCGGCTATCGAATGGAGGTCGTCGAGCACTACGACCGTGTGCGATTGGCGGCCGGCGATCGCGTTCGCAACGTAGATGACCGACTCGTCGCCCAGCCGGTCCGCGTCGGAGCCTCCGGCTGCCGGTGGCGCAGCGGTCGGCGGGCGCGCGACTTCAACCGCCGTTGCCAGGGCGGCCAACAGCGCCGACGGATCGCGGTCCGACTCATCGAGGCGCAGCCAGACGCAGAGCCGCCCCGACTGACGGACGAAGTCGGCCAACAGCGTCGTCTTCCCGTAGCCGGCCGGCGCGCACAGCGCCGACAGACGGCGCGCGTCGACGTGACCGGCAAGCCGGCGCACCAGGCGCGGCCGCGACAGCAGCTCCGCGCGCCACGCCGGGCTCTGGAGCCGCTCCAGCGGCAGGTCGCGCGCGGTCGACGGCGCCGCCGCGCGGACCGGGCCGTCGGTACGTCGGCTGGTCACCCGGTCGCCCCGGTTGCGCCGCGCCCCACTCGAAGGCACCGCCATGGCTCCCGCATGTTGCTCGTCACCGCGTCTCGGGCTCCCTCTCGCTCGGTGTGTCGCGCCGGGCGGCACAACGCTGCAGACTGCCCTACGCCTGCGCGGGCGCCAGACAGACCGCCCTGCTTCTGCGCGGGCGCTACACAGACCGACCTACGTCTGCGCGGGCGTTAAACACGCAGGAGGAACGCGGGGCATCCCCGCGCTCCCCCTTCGCTGTCACACATCTTGCCCTCAAGGCGGCGAAACGGCCAATACGAAACCTCTCGCCGCTGAGGACGCTAGCTCAAAGCCTCAACGCAAGGTGCAGATCCGCCTCGATGGCGTCAGTCGCCTACGAAGACGACGTCGCCTCCGTTGCCGTCGAACGTGACGGCCTCGGCGGCGTCGTTGACGCCATCGCCGTTGGAGCCGATCAGCACGCTGTCGCGCACGCCGGACTCGATCTCGATCGCGTTCCCGGCGAAGCCGGTGAAGTGCACGCCGCGCAGCCACGCCGCGCCGAACGTCCATATCCCGGCGTATTCATCTGTCAGCCGCGAGCCATCGATCACCACGGGCGCGGCCACCTCGACACCGTCCTCGAGGCCCATCCCGACGAGCGCCGGCCCGCCGAGGCCGGGCGGTGCGTCGACCGCAGGGCCGCCGAGGCCCGGAGGCGCGTAAATGCCGGGTCCACCGAGACCCGGTGGCAGGGCCAGCAGCTTGTCCCCGCTGTAGTACTCCGCGGGACCGCCGAGGCCGGGCGGTGCGTCGACCGCCGGGCCGCCGAGCCCCGGCGGCGCCAACGTGATCACCCGCGAGGCGCAGCCCTCGCAGAACACGTCGGTGTCGAAGTAGACGGCTATCTCGCTGCCCAAGCCGTCCACGTCGCCGGCGACCTGCGCCGCCTCCGCCTTCGTGAGATCGGCAACCGCCAGTTGCCCGCTGGTGATGAGCAACGCCTCGCGCAGCGTAAGGTCCTCATCCGGCTGCGCCGCGTCGCTGTTCGAGTTCACGATGATGCAGCCGTCGACGTTCGGTGCGCAGGCGCCCTGCGTACGAGACAGCGTCGAGCGCCAACGCTTAGAACGCTGAAGTTGCTGGCTTTGACTCCAGGCAAACACCCGCCAGGACGAGTCTTCACGTTACCCCGGGCCAACAGCCAAACACGTGGGCACCCCCCGCACCCTCCTGGCGCGGCACGACCAAAGCCGCTACTTCAGTGTGTTCAGCGCAATAGCTCTCAACTTCTGCCGTCGACATGACCAGGAACGCCGTGGCCAGCGCGTCCGAGCGTGCTGTCAGGAGACATGTGGCCGGCATGTCCGACGGTTCTGTCAACCTGCACAGGGCCCAGGCAGCCTGATGCCATTGCGGCGGGTTACCCGTGCGCGGGTCGACCACGTGCTCCCCCTTGATTTCGATTCCCGAGCCGCTGAGTGACATGCGATGCAACTCGACTGTATCGAACCCGGCAGCTGCACCCCAGGGTCCACCGACGCCCACCCGCCAGCCGTTCTCGCCGGCGGGCGCGTCCAGAGCAAGCACCGTGCTGGCCCCGGCGTTGAGCAGGGCCGACGTGACGTCCCAGTCGGCCAGTATCTCGACCACCCGGTCCAGTGCAAACCCCTTTCCAATGCCACCCAGGTCAATCTCCACTCCCAGCGCGGGGTCACCGTCCTCGGGCGGAAGCAATGCGGCGGCCGGCTTGAGCATTTGCAGCACGGGCACCCCAGGCACCTCACCTGCACCAGCCCCCATGGTCAGGAGCAGGCGGTCCATCGCAGATCCGGTC
>JBJYWW010000182.1:0-9602 GCA_046259645.1 Anaerolineae bacterium | reverse complement strand
GGTCGAAGGTGTCCGGTCGCACCGCGACGATGTCGCGGATGCCCTCTATTCGGCCGGCGCCGAGCACGTTCTCGGACTTGATGAAGACGTCGTCGGGCGACACCGCGCCCAGGTCGACCGACCGGTGCACGGCGCTGCGCGAGCCCAGCGGGCGGATCTGCAGCAGCGCGAAGCGCCGCGGCCCGTTGTCCTCCGGCTGCAACACGGCAGCGAACTCGATCTCGACCGGCACGGACATGCCCAGCTGCCCGAGGTCGAGCAGCGACCGCAGCACCTGTGGCAGCGGCAGCAGGCCGTGCTTGAGGATCGGGGCGAACGTGACCACCGGCACGCCGGGCCGCGACAGACCGTCGTAGACGGCGTCGTTGTCCGGTGAGTAGATGGACGCGACGGGCCACAAGGTCCCATGGCGCCGGGCCTCGTCGAGCTCCAGGTAGACCAGGTTCTGGTCGGGCTCGGGCTCCAGGAAGTCGAGCCGCCGCGTCAGGTCGAGCGCCCATAAGCCGCGCTGCGAGCTCTCGAGCACTGCCGCCGGCGTGGAGAACTGCGGCAGCCATTGCTCGTGCTCGGGAGAGAACCGCACCGAGCGCTCGCCCTCCACGACCGTCTTGCCCAGGCCCAGCGCGACGTTGGCGACGCCTTCGTCGGGCTCCATCTCGCGGACCGGATAGAAGTTGTACGACGCCGCCGTTCCGCTGAGCCCCGGGTACACCACGTCGCCGTGGCGGCGCCCGACGACCTTCTGCAAGACCACGGCCATCTTCTCGTCCTCGACCAGGTTGGCGGTGGTCGCCAGGTACGCCTTGGCCGCCTCGAAGAACGTTGACGCGTAGAGGTGCTTGACCGCCTGAAGGAGCTGGTCCAGGCGCTCGTCGAGGTCGTCGTCGCTGTTGGGCAGCATGTGCGTCGGGTAGATCCCGGCGGCAGGCAGCAGCTGTGAGTCCTCCAGCAGGCTCGACGAGCGGACCGCGATCGGCTCGCGGACGACGTCCAGGTATGCGCGCAGGTCGGCCACGGTGTCCGGCGGCAGGTCCTCCGACATGAACCGCTCGAGGATGGCGCGATCGTCCTGCTCGCGCAGCGCGAACTCCCGCAGGTCGCCCACGTCCATGAACCTGTCGAAGACGTCGGTGCCTATGACGGCCGAGTGCGGCACGAACACCTCGACGTCCTCGAGGTCCTCGCCCACGTTGCCGCGGCTGAGGAGCTCGTGCATGAACGCGAGCCCTCGGCCCTTGCCGCCCAGCGAGCCGCTGCCTATCCGCACGAATGCCGTGTCGGGCCCGAAAGACTCGGCGTCGAAGTCCTCCACCTGCCCGCGCCGCCTCTCGGCCTGCACCGAGCCCAACGTCTCGACAAGGAACGCGCGCATCTCCTCGATCGACTCGAAGTCGGACACCTGCAGCCGGCGGAGCGTCTCGGCCGTCGCGAACTCGGTCCGCGCCATGAGCCAGTTGGAGAAGTCGTGCCGGTGCCCATGGTATCGCAGCGCCTCGTCCGGCACGGTCTCGATCACGTCGACCATGCCCTGCACGTCCTTGGCGCGGGCGACCTCCGTGCCGTCAGGCAGGCGAAACACGAAGTCGCCGAAGCCCAGGCTGTCGAGCATGAACGCGCGGACGTCGTGCAGCAACGTGGGCGACTGCTTGTCGATGAACCCGGCGTGCAGCTCCGCCGCCTCCTCGTCGAAGCGCCGCTCGGACGATTGCAGCAGAAGCGGCAATCGGGCGTCGCGGTCTCGAACACGCTGCAGGAGACGGAGGCCGGCCTCGGAATCGACCTCGCCGCCGCGCGGGAATCGGACGTCGCTCATGACGGCCAGGACCGTGTCCTTGTACCGCTCGTAGAGCTCCCACGCCTCCTCGTAGGTGGTCGCGAGCATGATCTTCGGCCTCAGCCGCCGGCGGAGCATGCGCTGTCCGAGGTTGACCTCCTCCGTGATCAGCGACTGTGTCTGCTTCACAAGCTCGGACAGCAGCAGCGGCAGGTACGAGGAGTAGAACGCGACGTTGTCCTCAACGAGGATCAGCGTGCGCACGCCGGCCTCTTCGGTGTCGTGGTCGACGTTGATCATGTCCTCGACGAGCTTGATGATCGTCAGGAACAGCCGCACGTCGCCGCGCCACAGGAACGCCCTGTCAATGCCGGGGATGGTGACGGCGCCGCCCTCGAGCGCCGCCAGCTCGTGCATGGTATATGCCAGCAGAAACACCGGCAGGTCCGGTTGGAGGTCCTTGGCGCTTTGCCCGAACTCCGTGGCCGACATGTCGGCGACCTGCGACATGGTGATGACCAGATCGAAGTCGCGCTCGGCGAGCAGCTGCAGCGCCTTGCCGCGCGTGGACACGCGCGTGATGCGGGGGGACGAGCTGAGCGACAGCGAGTAGTACTCGCCGAAGATCAGCTCGGTGAGGTGCTTGCCCTCGGAGAGGGTGAACGAGTCGTACAGGCTGGCCACGAGCAGGATGTCCCGCACGCGTCCGGCTTGAACCGTCTGGAGCTTGGCGGCCTGGGCGTCGTACGACTCGACCAGCTCCTCAAGCGGGCGGCGGGACATCCTGGCTAAGTGGCTAGCAGTCTCAGCCTACTAGACGACGCCCTGATCCAACATCGAGTGGGCCACCTTCAGGAAGCCGGCGATGTTGGCCCCGGTGACGAGGTCACCAGGCTTGCCGTACTCCTCGGCCGCCGCCATGCACTGGGCGTGGATGTTGGTCATGATCTTGTCGAGCTCTGCGTCGACCTGCTCGCGGGTCCACTGCTCGAACGCGGCGTTCTGCGTCATCTCGAGCGCCGACGTGGCAACGCCGCCGGCGTTGGCCGCCTTGCCGAGTCCGTAGGCGATCTTGGCGTTCTGGAACACCTCGATGGCCTCAGGAGTCGACGGCATGTTGGCGCCCTCGCTCACGCAGATGCAGCCGTTGGCGACCAGCGCCTCAGCGTCGGCCTTCTCGATCTCGTTCTGGGTGGCCGACGGCAGCGCGACGTCGCAGGGGATGCCCCACGGTCGCTTGCCCTCGTGGTACGTCGCGCTCGGGTACTTCTCGGCATACTCCGAGATACGACCGCGCTTGACGTTCTTGAGCTCCATGACCCAGGCCAGCTTCTCGCGATCGATGCCGTCCGGATCGTGGATGGTGCCGCCCGAGTCGGACATCGTAACGACCTTGCCGCCGTAGTCCAGCACCTTCTCGGTCGCGTACTGGGCGACGTTGCCGGAGCCGGAAACCAAGTGGATCTTGCCCTCGATCGTCTCGCCGCGGACCTTCAGCATCTCGCGCTCGAAGTAGACCTGGCCGTAGCCGGTGGCCTCCGGTCGAATCAGCGAGCCGCCCCAGTCGAGGCCCTTGCCCGTCAGCACGCCCTCCCAGAGCCGGGTGAGGCGCTTGTACTGGCCGAACAGGTAGCCGATCTCGCGGCCGCCCACGCCGATGTCGCCGGCCGGGACGTCGGTGTTGGCGCCGATGTGGCGATACAGCTCGGTCATGAACGACTGGCAGAAGCTCATGACCTCGCGGTCGGACTTGCCCTTCGGGTCGAAGTCGCTGCCGCCCTTGCCGCCGCCGATCGGCCGCGTCGTGAGGGCGTTCTTGAATACCTGCTCGAAGCCGAGGAACTTGATGATGCCGAGGTTGACGCTCGGATGGAACCGCAGGCCGCCCTTGTAGGGGCCAATCGCGCTGTTGAACTCGACGCGCATGCCGCGGTTGACCTGGACGTTGCCGTTGTCATCGACCCACGGCACGCGGAACATCACGACGCGCTCGGGCTCGACGATACGCTCGAGCAAGCGCTCCTCCTGGAAGTGCGGGTTGCGCTCGAGCACCGGCTCTAGCGACTCCAGCACCTCCCACACGGCCTGATGGAACTCGGCCTGGATGGGGTCGCGCTTCTTGACCAGCACGAAGACATCTTGCACGTAGCTCATTTACGTTCTCCTGTAAGAGGATCGAGATGTATGTGAACGGACTCGCCGGTCGCCGCCCAGCGCCAGTGCGCTAGCGGGCGGCAAACGGCATGAACACCAACCCAAGGGGGGTGCCGAAGCTGAGCAAGCCGCGCTCGCCGGCGGCGCCCCCCGCCTTTATGTAGTACGTCGAGCCCGCCTCGTAGGCCAGCTCGATGGTGGACCATGTGCCCCCTGCGTCGTCGTTGCAGGCGATCTCCTCGAGCGGGTGACCGCGACCGCCGACCCACACCGACAGCACGGTGTCGAACATCGAGCCGGCCGTCGTCAGCTCCGTCGAGCCGCTCGTATCAGGCGCGAAGCGGTACCAAACGCCGGCGTCGGCGACGCCGGTGCCGCCGGAGCCGCAGCTCGCCGGGACCTCGTCCGGCTCGTCGGTGGCGTGCGTCGTGTCCTGCCAGTCGACGAACGGCAGGCTGTCCATGTCGATCGCGTCGGCCAGGTCGTCGTTGACCGGGCGCTCGGGAGCGACGGACACGGCGAGCCGCAGGTGCCCGCCGTTGCCACGCGCCGCCGAGACCCGGATCAGGTAGGTGCGCCCGGCCTCCAAGTCCATTAGCAGGCGTCCCGCAAGCGTGGTGTCGCCGTCGTCGTTGCAGGCCAGCTCCGTCAGCGGATGTGACGAGGCGTCGAGCCACACCGACAGGACCGTGTCGTAGTCCGAGCCCGCCGTGTCGATGTCGAACTCGCCAGATACCAGCGGCTCGAGCCGGTACCACACGCTGCGCTCCGGCACGTCCTCGGGGCCGCAGCTCGCGCGCGCCTCGCCGGGCTCGGTCGTCGCCGACACGGTCGTCTGCTCGTCGACGAACGGCACGGCGTCGATAACGAGCGCCGACGCCAAGTCATCGTTGGCGGGCGCGCCGGCGGCGTTCCGGACGTTCAGCACCGCCTCGCCGGTCTCACCGAACATCCCCCCGACCTTTATGAAGTACGTCACCGACGACTCGGCGGCGAGCGTCACGCGCGACCAGAGCTCGTCTCCGACATCATCGCTGCACGCGACCTCGGTAAGCGGGTGGCCGGGTCCGCCCGTCCACACGGACAAGACCGTGTCCATGTCGTCGAGGGCGCCGCCGCCGAGGTCGACGGACGAGCCCTCGGTGTCAAACACCACGGAGGCGGCGGACGTCGACTGCCACACATACCAGACGCCGCGCTCCGGCTCCTCGCCGTCCGAGCAGCTGGCCGGCAGCTCGCCGGGCTCGTCGGTGGCGTACTCCGTCAGCTGCGCGTCGATGAACGGCAGGCCGTCGATGACGATAGCGTTCGCCAAGTCGTCGTTTGGCGGCCTGCTCGGGGCCTCGTAGGCGTTCATGTGCACGGCGCCGGTGGCGCCCGAGAGCCCGCTCGCCTTCAAGTAGTAGGTTCGATTCGGCTGCGGCTCCAAGGCGATGCGCGACCAGCGGTCGCCGAGCGAGGCGTCGTCGTTGCACTCCATCTCGGTCAGCGGGTGCCCGGGGCCGCCAGTCCACAGCGACAAGACGGTATCGAGGTCGTCGTCCCCAGCCGCGGAGCCCTCGGTGTCAAACACCACGATCTGCCCCGACTCGGCCGTGGAGAACGAGTACCACACGCCGCCCTCGGGATCAGCCGCTCCCGAGCAGCTAGCCCTGACCTCGCCCGGCTCGTCGGTCGCCCCCGTGTTGTCGTGCTCGTCGCCGAACGGCAGCGTCCCGATCGCCACAGCGTCCGCCAAGTCGTCGTTGGCCGGCGCCTGCGCCGGCGAGGCAACTCGGTCGGTGGTGGTGGATGGGCCCCGCGCGCTAGCCCAGACCGTCGCCGAGGCGACTGCGCCGAAGCGCTCGGGCACGCCAATCGCGGCAGCCGCCTCCGGCGATAGGGCACCCGCCGCGGCGGTCGCGGCGAACGCGAGCAACGCGGCACACCCACACGATGTGACGGCAACTCGGGAGGCATTCAGCGCGGGGAACGCTCTACTCATCGCTTCGTACGACTCCGGCACCGGACAGAGGCGGTGCGTTGGTCAATGCTTCGGTTTTCTGCCTACGACCCAATCCTCGCCAGGTTCGACGATCGAGCTAGGTCGAAAGCGCGGCGCGAGTATAGCCCGTCCGCCCGATCCCCGATAGGATTTAGATCATACGCGGGGGGCCGCCGCCGCACGTCCGGCCGCTAGCGCGGGGAGCGCCCAGGCGGGCCGACAAGCGACGACGTGATCGCTCGGCGCGCCCGAGCGGCTACGGGCAGGCGACCCGGGCGTGGATGGCGGCGTACACGGACTCCAGGTCCTCGGCGTCGGGCATGTAGTAGTACATCTCGGGCCGCGTGGCCATCGCCTCGAGCAGCTCGCGGTTCGTGTCCTCCGGCTCGCCGAGGGCGATCGTGATCACGAGCACGCCGTCGTCCTTCGCCGCCTGCGCCGCGGCGAGAACCGTGGTCGTCATGCGCCCGTCCTCAGCACGCGGCACGCGGTTCGGCAGGCCGTCGGTCAGGAGGACGACCACCTGCTGGTTGCCCGCCTCGTGCGGGGTGCCGGACACGGCCTCGGCGCCACGCTCGACCGCGAGATCGAGCCGCGTCCCGTCGATGGTCTTGTGCTGCAGGCGCTCGAGCCCGGCGAGGATGAGACCTAGATCGTGCGTCAGCTCCTCCTCGATCCAGGCCGTGTCGTTGAAGCCGACTATCCCGATCTGGGAGCCGCGGCCGTCCTGGCGTGGGGTGAGGTACGGCATGTGCGTGGCGAACCAGCCCGCCGCCTCTATCGTCGCGGCCAGCTTCGTGCGGCCCCGCGAGGTCGGCCGGCCCATGCTGGTGGAGATGTCAAGAACGAGCGCCACGTCCGAGAAGACCTCGGCCTCCCAGCAGTGGCGCCGATCGGCGATGGGCAGGTAGATGACGCGCACCTCCGGCGCGCGCGTGGGCGTGCCCGTCGCGGTCGGGGTCGCAGTCGCCGCAGTGCGTGTGGCCGTCGACGTGACGGAACCCGTGGGCGTCGAAGTGAAGACAGCGGTCGCGGTGCTGGAGGCTGTGGGCGTGGCGGTCGCCGTGGCAGTGACTTCCGGAGTGGCGCTGGGGGTCGGCGTGTCGATCGCGGGCGCTCGGCGGAGGCAGGCGATCTCGACGTCGCCCAGCCATGGCGCGCGCTCGTCGCGCAGCAGCTCGCGCCCGTCGACCGGGCCCTCGATTGCGCCGCTGGCGTTGTCGAACCACAGCAGCCCGGCACCACGCCCGGTGCCGTGGGGATCGCGGGCCGCGGCGATCGTGGCATCGTCGTCGAAGGCGGCCGCCAAGCCGCCGAACGCCAGCTCCGGCACCAGCCCGTCGTCCTGGTAACGCGGGCCGTCAAGCACCACCTCCCACGAGTCGCGCGTCAGCTTGCGCGTCGCCAGCACGTCCCCATAGGCGCTGGCCAGCTCCACGCCCATGTCCGCCTCGCGGGCGCGCAATCCGATCACCAGGTCATCGTTGGTCCGGAACTCGATGTCGCTGATCAAGGGCTGCACGCGCTCGAGGGCGCCGGCGCTGATCGGCCCGTCGTGCCACGGCCCCCACGCGGGGTCGCGCTGGTAGTCGAGCGGGACCTCCGCCACCAGCTCCATCGAGCTGCCGTTCGGCTTCGAGCGGTACACATAGCCGCGCAGCTCGCCGGGCAGGGTGTCGTCCTCGCGCGAGTCGACCACTCCGTGGTAGATCCGGCCATCGTGGAAGGCCAGCCCGTAGAGCCGCGCGTTTGCGTCCCACGGCTCGCCTTGCGCTCCGTGGGCGAACGACCCGATGTGCGAGCCGTCCACCGCCGAGACACGGTAGATCCGCTTGTCGTGCAAGTTGGCGACGTACAGAGTGTCGCTGGCGGCATCGCGCTCGATGTCGCCGAGGCCCGTCTTGCCAACCCATGCGCGAGCGCCCTCGTCGGGGCACGTCGGCGGGTCGGAGTGCCTCGACGGTCCCGCGTCGAGCAGGGCGATCGGGTCGCCCCAGCCGAGTTGCAGGTCGATCCTGTAGACGGCGCCGGGCCCGCCGGGTCCCAGCGCGCGGCACGGCGCGTGGTGGGCCGCGGCGTAGATGTAGTTCCACTCGAGATGCACCGCCAACCCGCCGACGTGCCCCACCTCGTCGGGATAGGCGAACGGGCGGCACTCGTCGGTTCCGAGCGCGGACGAGTCGCGCGATCCCACGACCGCGGAGCCGCCCGCCGAGTCGGAGCTCGAGGCGACCACCCACTGGTCGGCCAGCGGGCACGTCCGCGGCGTGGGCGTGACGCGCTGCGGCGTCGGCGTGCAAGTGGACGGAGGCGGCTGCTGCGGCGCAGCGGCGCCCGTGGCGCCTACGCGAGGAGCGTTGCCGAGGCCACCCGGCAGGGCAGCGACGACCAGGCAGAGGGCCCCGGAGACCACGACGAATCGAGCACGATTGCGGGGAGCGGAGCACGGCTTCATGGCAGCATGTCCTTTCAAAGCCCGTATAGCATCTTCAACACGCGCGCGCTCCCTCGCTGACAGGCCCCACAAAGCCCCGCGGCGGCGAGCCGCCCGGAGACTTGGTGATATAATGCGCCGAGGTGCCGCCCGCGACCCGCGCGGTCGGCATGCGACACCGGCGGAGCTTGTCGTTTGAACGTAATCGTGCCGGCCGCTGGGCGGGGCACGCGCCTTCGGCCACTTACCTTGGATCGACCGAAGCCCCTGCTCCATGTCGGAGGAGGCACGCTGCTGGGTCACGCGCTGCAGCCTCTGACCGACCTGCCGGTCGACACCTGGGTCTTCGTCGTCGGCGACAGCGGCGCCGGCGGAGACGAGGTCCGGCGCTTCGTGTCCGATCGCGGGCTCGCGGCCGAGTACGTCACTCAGTGGCAGCCGCTGGGCCAATCGCAAGCGGTCTCGCTGGCGCGACGATGGCTCGACGGTCCGGTGCTCGTGTTCTTTCCCGATATGGTGTTCGACGCCGACCTGAGCTGGCCGGCGGAAGGTGCGTCGGGCAACGCCGCCCCAGAGGCGGGCGACGCGCCCGCGGACGGGGTGCTGTTCGCGCAGCGCGTCGACGAGCCGCAGCGGTTCGGCGTCGTGACCGTAGACGACGCGCGCCGCGCCACCGCCATCGTGGAGAAACCGCGAGACCGGGGGTCCGACCTGGCGGTGGTGGGCGCGTACATGATCCGCGACGGCCGGCGGCTAGCGTCGGCGATCGAGCAGCAGATGCTGCTCGGTCGGCGCACCAAGGGCGAGTTCTACCTCGCCGACGCGCTGCAGATCATGATCGAGGAGGGGCTGAGCTTCGAGGTCCGTGAGGCGCGCACCTGGCGCGACTGCGGCACGCTGGACGATCTGCTGGCGACGAACAGGTTCTTGCTCGAGCGCCTTGCGGGCCCGGAGAGCGGTGAGGATGTCGCGCGCGGCGTCACGATCAGCCCGGACAGTGAGGTGGTCTCCGGCTCGATCGGGCCCACCGTGCGGATCAACGCGGGATGCCGGGTGGAGCGGAGCACCGTCGGGCACAACGTCGCGGTCGGCCCGCGCTGCACGATCGTGGACAGCGTGATCGGGCCGCACGTGAGCATCGAGTCCGACTGCACCATCGTGGGCGCCCGAGTCAGCGACTCGGTCGTCGGCGAGGGCGCCGTCATCGAGCGCGCCGAGGTGGCGGCCAGCGCGCTGGCCGCGCACGTCGAGATCCG
>JBJYWW010000181.1:0-3874 GCA_046259645.1 Anaerolineae bacterium | reverse complement strand
GCCACACGGCGATCCAAACTGGTGCACCGCACGCCTGGACATAGATCGGGCTGTACGCGGCGTACGCGTCGATCATGTAGCTTCTGAACTCCTCGTCAGAGAGGCTACGCGTCAGGCCCAGACTGATCAGAGCCCCGATGAACTGATACGACAGCGCCATGGCCAACGTGACGGCTAGCGCAGCAGCGGCAGTCGCCACGAGCCATGGGTGCCGACCGCGCTGGGCCCGCCCTGCTTCCGCGGCGTCTCCCGCCGATCGGTCCTGCGTGGCAGGCACGGGCCGGAATCGCGATGTCTCGCGGCCGATCCTGAGCGACGGAAGCGCGGCGGCGGTACACGCTCGCGACGACGCCGACCGGCACATAGAACACGGCTTGCATCACCACGACGCTCACTCCAGCGCCTTGACGGCCCTCCGCGCCTTCCGGGCGACCGCCTTGACATCGCTCACACGGTGACGCTCCGCGAAGGCGCGCGCCGTCGGGCGCAGCTCCGGATACGCGGCAAAATCCGCCATCGACTCCACCAGGAACCCGACGCGGGAGCCGGGGAAGCGATCCTCGGCGCTGATCAGGCTGTCGAGGATGCCCTCGGCCTCGCTCGGGTATGCCCTGGCCATCTTTGCTAGCGCCCTCACGGCATGGCCTTGAAGGACGATGCTGTCCGCGGTCAGCAGCGCCTCGAGCTCGGGCACTTGGCGCCTCAACTCGCCGCCAGTGTCGACCGCCGCCAGGTTGCCGAGCACACAGGCCGCCTCCCATCGCACGACAGGCGGTTCGGCGCTCAGGTTGGCGACGAACAGCTCGCGCTCGGGCCACAGCAGGTCGGGCCGCGCCTCCGACAGCCGAGAGGCCAGCTCCGCGCAGCCGGATTGCGGCTTGCCGGAACTCGAACGGAGACCGTCCAGAATCCTGGGCAGGTAGGCCTCCGGGTCCGTGGCTACGTGCTGGTCATAGAGGTCGGCGGGCCGTGTGCCGTCCTCCCATTTGCCGCTGAGCACGGCGACGACGTCGATAGTCTCCATGCGCCTGCCTCCTTCGGATGCTTCTGCCACTGCCGGGTGGGGGCGCTCCGATGGCCGCGCTGCAACGGCAACAACCCACTCTGCCGGTGCCCCGACCACCGTGTCAAGGCGGCACATTGGCTCACGCGGATTGTCCCCAAGTCGGTTGCGATTCACTCATATGAGAATGTTACCGGGGGTACGGGATCGTCGGCGGCATCGAGATGACTGCCGATGAGCGACCTGTTGTGCCCGAAGCGGTTCGACGCGCGACATTGGTCGGCGACCCCGGCGAGCGACGCCGACGAGCGGACCCGGAGATCGCCGCCGCGACGTTTGCGCGCCGTCTCGGCGGAGACGCCCGTGCCTGGCGCGGAGACGCCCGTGCCTGGCGCGGAGACGCCCGTGCCTGGCGCGGAGACGGCGATGCCTTCGCCGCCAGGTGGCCGGATGCTATACTCGGGCCTTGAGGCGAGCCGCCGTGGTTGGGCGCTGTGCTGGGGCCAACAGGCCCTCTCGGCCGGCCCGGTCGGCCCGCACTGAACCACGACACCCGCCCGCGCCACGCCGCGCAACGAGAGGCAGGAACCAATGGGAACACTTGGAGTACCCGAGCTGCTGATCATCCTGGTGCTCGGCATCATCGTGTTCGGCGCGGGCAAGCTCCCCAACGTGATGCGGTCCATGGGTGAGGGCGTCCGCGAGTTCCGCGAAGCATCCGAGGAGGGCTCCGGCGCGTCGGCCGACAAGCCGAGCGCCGAAGCCGAAGAGGCGCGAAGCGCCGAGCCGGACGAGAGCGCGGACTAGCTGGAAGAGACCGCCGACAAGCCCGACGCGACCGCCGGCTAGCCGGAAGAGACCGCGGACCAGCGGTACGACAACACCGACTAGCTAGCCAGCCTGGGACCGCCCCGACAGCGTTCGCTCTTCGCGCCACGCGATTCCCAGCTCCGACAGCATCTCGCGCATGTCGCCGGCCAGCGGCGCCGTGAAGGCCATGCGTGCGTGCGTGACCGGGTGGTCGAGCTCCAGGCGCCACGCGTGCAGCGCCGTCCGACCGACGCGCCGATCCCGCTTGCCGTACACCGTGTCGCCGGCTACCGGGAAGCCCAGCGCTGCGAAGTGCACGCGGATCTGATGCGTCCGCCCGGTCGCCGGTCGCGCCTCCACCCAGCTGTAGTCGCCTGAGCGGTCCAGCACGCGGAACGTCGTCTCGGCCGTGCGGCCGCCGGCCCGCGCTGCCATCCGCTGGCGGTGGACGGGATCGCGGGCGATCGGCGCGTCTATGACGCCCGCGTCCGGCGTAACGCGCCCCTTAGCAAGGAGCAGGTACGTCTTGCTCACGCTGCGCGCCTTGAACTGCGCCCTGAGCTCTGCGGCAGCGTCGCGCGTCCTGGCGACCACCATCACGCCCGACGTGTCGCGATCGAGGCGGTGGACGATGCCGGGGCGCTCGCCCCCGAACTCGTCCGCAAGCTCCGGGTAGCGGGCCAGCAGCGCGTTCACGACCGTGCCGGCGGCATGGCCCGCCGCGGGATGGACGACCTGCCCGGGGGGCTTGTCGATGACGATCAGGGCCACGTCCTCGTGCAGGACCCGCAACTCGATGGCCGGATCGGCCGCCGGCTGGGCATGCTCGGGCGCGGCAGGCGGCAGCTGTACCACCACCTCGTCGAGTTCCTCGAGGCGCAGCGCCGGCTTGGCTGCCGCGCCGTTCACGAGCACGTCGCCGGCGCGCACGAGCTGCTGGATCTGCCGGCGTGAGAGCTGTGGCGCTTCGTCTTCGTCCGCCGAACCGAGGCTGGCCGCGAGGAACTGGTCGAGCCGCATTCCGGCCGCTTCGCGCGGCACGACTAGGAGCTTGCGGTCAGCTTCCTTGCCCATTGGCCAAGTCCGCCAGGCGGGCCGCAGCCCGGTCGGTGTCGGCATCAGCCCCGGCGCGGGAATCAGCCCCGGCGCGGGCATCCGCACCAGTACGGTCTTCGGTCCCGGCGTGGGCATCGGCGCCGCCATCAGCCTCGGCCTCGGCTCGCGCGGCCCGCTCCCGCTCATCGTGCCAGATGTAGAGCGTGAGCGCCACAACACCGAGGAAGACCGATGAGTCGGCGACGTTGAAGACCGGCCAGACCTTGAAGTCGAGGAAGTCGACCACGTGCCCGATCGTCACTCGATCGACCAGGTTCCCGATCGCGCCCCCGACGATCAGCCCGGTGGCGATGCTGAGCAGGGGCGGCTCAGGCCCTCGGCGCTGCTTTGCCGCGTGCCTGCGGAACACCAAGACGCCGACAACGACGGCCAGCGCCACGACGATCATGTACGGGTTGTAGCCCTGGAACATCCCGAACGACACGCCGGTGTTCTGCACGTGCGTGAAGCTGAAGAAGCGACCCAGCGCGGTGTCGGCCGACGGCCACGAGGCGCCAACCGCCAGGCGCGCCAACACCAACCGCTTGGTGATCTGATCGAGCGTGACAACAGCCGCAGCGGTCGCCAGGACCAGCGCGGTGCCGCGGCTCGACGACGCCGCAGTTCCACCTGAGGCCGTCACGGGCTGCCCAGCGTAGCGACCAGACTCCGGCGGAGGCGCCGGGGTCGGTTTCGGCTCCGGCGCCGGCGTGGGCGCTGGTGATGGCGCCGGCGTGGGCGCCGGTGAAGGCGCCGGGCTAGAGGGACTTGACATCCGGGTCGTGGCGGTACGAGTCGCGCTCGCTGCGCTTGAGCCGGTCTTCGATTCGGCGCTGGCCCTCGATCTCGCGCCGCGCCCACGGCAGGGCTTGCAGGCGCTCCTCGCGGATCCAGCACTCCCCGTCCTCGTCCCAGCCGTAGGTGCCCTGCTCAATGCGGGCCAAGGCGTGGTCGATCTCGGAGAGG
>JBJYWW010000180.1:0-7713 GCA_046259645.1 Anaerolineae bacterium | reverse complement strand
AGACACGGCGCGTGACCGTGGTCGGCGATCGCAAGATGGTGGTCTACGACGACGTCGCGAGCCTCGACAAGATCACGATCTACGATCGCGGAGTGGAGCTGCCGCCGTACACCGACACGTACGGCGAGTTCAGGCTCTCGTACCGATACGGCGACGTCCACCGCCCGCGATTGGCATGGGAGGAGCCCCTGAAGCAGGAGTGCGCGCACTTCGTCGCGTGCACGAGGAACGGCATGACGCCGCGCAGCGACGGCCACGAGGGTCGCCGCGTGGTCGCCATTCTCGAGGCCGCCGACAGGTCGCTCGCGGCCGACGGCGCACGCGTCGCGATCGACTCATAGGTCGCGCCGGTCGCGACGGACCCGCGCGCGAAACGACCCGCTACTCGGTTACGTCGGTCTGGTACGTGACCTGCTGTTGCGGCAGAGGGACGAACTCGGGGAAGTGCTGCAGGAGGTGGGGCGGTGTCGGGAACGTCACCCAGTCGAAGCCGCCCAAGTACACCGTGTACCCGTTGTGCGTGACATCGCCTTCGATGTCCTCGTCGAGGTTGGGCAGATGCAGCGTGACCGTGCGCCTCACGATGTTGACTATCTCGGAGTCGGGCAGGCCGGCCGCGATGAGCGCCGCGCGCTCAGCTTTCTCCGGCGGAAGAGCATTGGGCGTGAGTGACTTGTATTGGTGGAACACGCACTTCTCCTCGGGCCGAGGCGCGTGTGAGCGCCGTCTACAGGCAAACACGTATCATAACCGCTCGTGAGGCGCCTGTCAACGGTTTGCCTGGCGCTGCTGGTGGCCTACGTGGTGGCCAGGGGGCTCCTCCTCGTGAGCGTTGTCCCGCCCTTCCAAGGTCCCGACGAGCCGGGGCACTTCGAGCTGGCCGCGGTGCTGGCCAGGGACAGGGCCTGGCCGCCGCGAGCGGACATGGATCTCGAGGCGCTCGTCCTGACGGCGATGGCTCGCGCGGATTTCTACCGCTTGCTGTCGATCCCGCGCCCCTCGCCTTCGCCGCAGTCTTTCGCTGACGTCGAGCGCCTGGGCACCGCGCCGACCCAGCTCGAGAGCGAGACCCCGCTCGGCTACCTGCCGCATGCGCTCGCGTACGCGCTCGGGCCCCAGGAGCCAGTGGAGCCGGCTCTCCGTCGGGCTCGGTTCGCGTCGCTGGCATTGGCCGTGCTTGCAGTCGTCGCCGCCGCTTGGGCCGGCGCCCAGGCGCTCGGTCCCGTCGACGGCATCGCGGTGGGGGCCCTGGCTGCCGCGACGCCGATGCTCGCATTCGGCGGCGCGGTGGTCAACAACGACCTGGCGGCCGCTGCTCTCGGAGCGGTTTGGTTCGGCCTTCTGGCCAGGTCTATCAGGCGCGGCGCGACCGGACGCGACGCCGTGCTGCTGATGGCGGTGGCGCTGGCCGCGGTCGCCGCCAAGCGCACGGCGCTCTTCCTGCTGCCTATGCTGCTCGCCGTGCCCTTCCTGGTGGGGTCAATGCGCCTGCGCGGTGTGTCGTGGCGGCTCCCGGACAGGCGGGTGGGCGCGCTGGCGGCGGCGGCCATCGCGCTGGCCGCGGCCTCCCTGTGGTGGCCGATGGAGGGCGCCCCGGCAGGCTGGGATCGAGTCGGCCGCAGCTGGGGCGACGCGCGCAGCGTGGCCGCGGCACGCACCGGAGACCACGGCTTCAGCGTCGCCGACGAGCAGGCTCGCGAATGGCAGTACCTGGCGCAGTCGGTGCCGGTGGACGGTGGCGGAACGGTCAGAGCCTCGGCGTGGGCGAGGTCGGCGGCGCACCAGGCGAACGGGGCGTCCGGCGCCGTCGCACAGCTAGTCGTCAGCGACGATCGCGGCACCTGGCTTGCCGTGGCGGCCCCGCTCGACACGTCGTGGCGGCGGCTTGTGGTCACGGGCACGCTAGCGGATGGGGCGCGAGCGGCCAGGCTGGCTATCGTGCCGGGCGCGGGGAGCGAGTCGGACTTGGGGGCGCTCCACGCCGACGACTTGTCTCTCGTCATCGACGGCACGGAGCGCCTGTCGAATCCCGGGGCAGAGCGGCCGCGGCGTCTGGCCTTGGCGCTGTCGTCGGGCATAGGCAGGTACACTGACGCCGCCAGGGTGCTTCGGGCGGCTGCCATGGGAGCGACCGATCCGCTCGCGTCGGCGGCGCGAGCCGCCCGATCGGGCGCCTTCATGTTCCGCAGCTACTGGGGCGGCTTCGGGTGGCTGACCGTGTGGCCACCGCGCGCGGTGTACTGGGCGGCCGCCCTTCTCACGGGGCTAGCGGCCGCCGGGTGCCTGGCTGCCCTGCTCGCGCCGGACAGGCTCGCGCGCGACGAGCGGGAGGCCGCAGTCCTCCGTGCGCTGGCCGTTGCGACCCTTCTGGCCGTCACGGTGACGGCCCTCGGCTCGACCGCCGGGCGCGGCATCGTGGGCATCCCGCAAGGTCGCTACCTGCTGACCGCCCTCGTGCCTCTGCTCGCGCCCGCCGTGGCGCTCACGCGCCGAGTGGCCCCGCGCTGGGGAGTGCTGGCGGTGTGCCTGCTGGGGTTTGCGATCGACACCTACCTGACCGTCTGGGTCATCTGGCCGGCCTACCGACTGGACGGGCTTCAGCTATGATAGGCTGGCCTATCAGCGCGCACATCGCGCGATCGCGCCAGCGGAGCGCCCGAGGATGACCCCGCCCCCCTTAGAGTCAGCCGCGTATGCAGACGTGACCGGCTCCGACGCAGCAGACGTCGACGTCGCCCGTCGCCACGCGGACCGCGCCGACGTCGCCGGCTCGGCTCCCGAGCCGGCGCTCGACGTGTCGGTGATCCTGCCGGCCTACAACGAGGTCGACGCCATAGGCGCCGACCTGGACGACGTGCGCGCGGCGATGGAGCGCACAGGGTACAGCTACGAGATCATCGTCGTCGACGACGGATCGACGGACGGCACGGCCGACGATGCCCGCAGCCGCGGCTGGGTGCGGGTCATCGAGCACCCGTACAACCGCGGCACGGGCGCGGCGCGGACGACCGGCGTCAGGGCGGCGCGTGGTCGCGTCATCGCGTTCACGGACGCCGATCGCACGTACCCGAATGACCGCCTGCCGGACCTTCTGGCCGTGATCGACGAGGGTGCCGACATGGTCATCGGGGCGCGAGCCGCGGAGGCGGGAACGGTGCGCGTGTTGCGGACGCCCGCGAAGTGGTTCCTCCGACGTCTGGCGGAGTTCATGACGGGCTCACGGATCCCCGACCTCAACTCGGGGCTGCGCGCGCAGCGGCGCGACGCGACCCTGCGCTTCCTCCCCATCTTGCCGACCAGCCACTCGTGGGTCAGCACGATCACGATCGCGTTCCTGAGCTCAGGGTACCTGGTGCGCTGGACTCCGATCGACTACTACTCGCGGGTGGGCAGCTCCACGTTCCATCCGGTTCGCGACTCGTACAACTACCTGACGCTGATCGTGCGCACGGTCATGTACTTCAACCCGCTCAAGATCTTTCTGCCCCTCGCCATCGCGCTGATCGTCCTGGGAACGGGCAAGTACTTCCTCTACGACATCCTGTGGCGATTCGGCGCCACGTGGCCGCCGCCCGCGATGCCCGGCACGACCCTGGCGCTGATCGTCACCGGTCTGCAGGTGGCGGTCGTCGGGCTGCTCGCCGATCTGATCGTCCGCCGCACGCGCCTCTAGCAGGCTGCCTGGCCGACCGCGCGTGCGCCGGGTCCTCTATTTCGGGACGTACGACCGAGCCGTCGGGCGCAACGCGATCTTGATCGACGGCCTCCGCTCCGCGGGGCTGGAGGTCGTGGAGTGCCACGCGCCCGTGTGGGCCGACACGCGGGCCAAGCTACGCGCCGCGCGCGGGGGCTGGGCGGACCTGCGGGCGCTGGCGCGCTACGCCGCCGCCGCCCCGTCGCTCGTGCGGCGCCACGCTGCCGCGGGCGACTACGATGCCTTGGTCGTCGGCTCGACCGGCCACATCGACTTGCCGCTGGCGAGGCGCCTCGCGACGCGATCCGGCAAGCCGCTGGTATTCGACCCGCTGGTGTCGGTGGCCGAGACGGTCCGCGATCGCGGGCTCCTCGCCGCGCGCTCGCCGCGGCTGGGAGCGATCAGGGCGGCCGAGCGACGGCTGTTCGCGCTGGCCGACTTGGTGATCGCTGACACGGCGCCGCACGCGGACGCGCTCGCGACCGACATGGAGCTGCCGAGTGACCGCTTCGCCGTGGTGCCGGCCGGGGCGCCGCCGGAGTTCCGCGCCGCGGCCACGCCCTACGCCGGCGCGGGGCGTGAGAGCAACCGCGAGCCGACCCTGCGCGTCGTGTACTTCGGGCAGTACATCCCGCTGCACGGCCTGCCGACGGTCATGGCCGCGGCGGCGCGGCTGCTCGATCGGCCCGACATACGCTTCGAGCTCGTCGGCCGCGGCCAGGAGTTGGAGGCCGTCAGGCGGCTCGCGGACGAGCTGCGCCTGGCGAACGCAAGCTTCACGATCGGCTGGCTCAGCCCCGGGCAGCTAGCCAACGAGCACATCGCGCCCGCCGATGTGTGCCTGGGCGCGTTCGGGGCGCAGAGGAAGGCACAGCTGGTGGTGCCGTTCAAGGTCTTCACGGGTCTGGCCTCCGGGCGCGCGGTCGTGACCGGCGACACGCCGGCCGTGGCCGGCGCGCTGCGGCGCGGTGAGGAGGTGCACGTGGTGCCCCCAGCCGACGCCGCCGCCCTCGCCGCCGCGCTGCGGGTGCTGGCCGACGAGCCGGGGCGCCGCCTGGGACTCGCCCGGGCAGGGCAACAGGCCTACGACGAGCGCTTCGCACCCGAGAAGCTTGGTCGGCTGTTGGTGGCCGCGCTGCAGGCGGCGGAGCGCCGCGCGCGGGGCAATGTTGCACGCTGAGCCGACGCTGACGGGCCCCCGGCACCGCTGGCGGGTGCGCATGTTGGCCGACGTCCTCGCGCGCGAGCTGGCGCGCGAAGGCGGCGACGGCCGC
Source organism: Anaerolineae bacterium (assembly GCA_046259645.1). Taxonomy (GTDB): domain Bacteria; phylum Chloroflexota; class Anaerolineae; order Epilineales; family Epilineaceae; genus JBJYWW01. The sequence continues at coordinate 2,745 of JBJYWW010000180.1, read as the reverse complement.
CAAGCGCTGGGCGCCGGCAAGTCGCCCGGCAGCGGCGGGGCGCTCGCCACCGGTGACGCGCTCGCCACAGGCGAAGCGCTCTTCGTCGGCGGAGGCGTCGGCGCGGAGGGTGCTTCCGCGCCCGTGCTGGACGCCGGGTGCGGCGAAGGCGGGCTGGCGCTCGAGCTGGCGTACCGCGGGGTGCCGGTGATCGCCGCGGACGTGAGCGGCCCGCGCCTGGGGCGCGCGGCAATGGGGTCCGTGGGCGCCGGGCTCGCGGACAGGGTGGCGTTCGTGCGCGCCGATCTCACGCGGCTCCCGCTGCGCGACGCGTGCGTCGGAGGAGCGGTCGCCGGCGAGGTGCTGGAGCATGTGGATGACCACGAGCGCGCCGCGCACGAGCTGGCCCGAGTGATGATGCCGGGCGCCGCGATCGCGTTGACCGTACCGGCCGGACCGGAGCGGTTCGGACCGGGCGACCGCCGCGCCGGGCATAGGCGCCGCTACGACCGCGACGGGCTGACGAGTCTGCTGCGCGGCGCGGGGCTCGAGCCTAGCTACGTACGCGGCTGGGGCTTCCCGTTCGGCCGACTCTACGATCGCTGGGTCCAGCGCCCCGCGCTGGCGTCGCGCGGCCCGTGGACCAGGAGCGCGCTCGCGGCGCTCGGCGGGAGCAGGGCGGCGCACTGGCTGTGGTCCCGGCTGTTCGCGCTCGACGCGCACGTGCGCCCCGGCGAGCGGGGCAGCGGCTGGCTGGCGGTGGCGCGCAAGCCGCGCTAGAGCTGCCGAGAGTGGTACTATTGGCGCGCGGCGGCCAAGTAAGTGCCGTTGCCTCTCAGGACGCCCAGATGCCGCACGAGCCGACGCGATGGAGACGACATGCGTGACGAACCGCCCCATCCAGACCTGGCACCCATCCCCGCGGTACGCGAGACCGTCCATGACTACCTGACCCGGCGCGGCTATACGCGGCGCCAGTTCCTCGAGCTGGCCGGCGCGGTGGCGGCCTTGCTGGGCTACCGCACATCGCCGCTCGCCGCGTCAGCCGGGCGGGCAATCGGCGGCGACCCGGCGACGCGGCTCGCCTGGGAGGTGGCGCGTGCGCTGCAGACAGCGCCACGCGCGCCGCTGATCTGGCTTCAGCTCCAGGACTGCGCCGGCTGCACCAGCGCCCTCACGCGGACGCGGCGGCCGACAATGGTGAGCCTGATCCTCGACGCGCTGTCGATCGAGTACCACGAGACTCTGTCGGCAGCCGCCGGCGAGCAGATCGAGGCGAACAAGCAGACGGTGATGGAGGAGCGCTTCGGCGAGTACCTGCTCGTGGTCGAGGGCAGCATACCGGCCGACGGAGCCTACTGCGCTGTCGGCGGCCGACCGGCGCGCGCGATCGTCGAGGAGGCCGCGGCGGGCGCGCGAGGCATCATCGCTACCGGCAACTGCGCGGCGTTCGGCGGCTTGCCGGCCGCCGCACCAAACCCGACCGCCGCTCTCTCCGCCCCGTCGGTGCTGGCAGGGCGCCAGGTGATCAACGTGCCTGGCTGCCCGGCCATTCCGGAGGTGACCGCCGGCGTCATTGCCCACATCGTCGTCGAGGGGCAGCCGCCGGAGCTGGACGATCTCGGGCGGCCCCTGCCGTACTACGCCCAGACTGTCCACGACGCGTGCGAGCGGCGGCGACACTTCCGCGACGGCGAGTTCGCGGCCTCGTTCGACGACGAGGGCGCGCGCCAGGGTTGGTGCCTCTTCGAGCTCGGCTGTCGTGGGCCGGAGACGTTCAACTCCTGTGCGACGATGGGCTGGCTCGATGGGCTGTCGTACCCAGTCGCTTCGGGCCACCCGTGCCTCGGGTGCTCCGAGCCGGGATTCTGGGACAAGGGGAGCTTCTACCCCTGGGAGCCGCGGCCGAGGCAGATCTTCGTCCCGCGAGTCGCCAAGGGGCAGTAGCGAGCGGACAGCTCCCCTCACGGCGCGTCCTTGGCTCGATCCGCGGACGTCGTTGCGCGGGGCGCGGAGGGGCCGCTTCGGACAAGGAGACCAGGTGAGAGACTTGACGACATGCGTTGCACGTTGGTTGACTGCGATCCTCGGCGCGCCGGACGCCAGGCTCGGCGCGGGACACTTCGGCCACCGTTGGCGGCGGCGAACCGTGACCGCCGCGGTTGCCGCAGCGCTCGTCGCCGGCCTAACGGTGCTGGTCGGCCGGGGCACGGACGTGGTCAGAGCCGGCAGCGGCGACTTGCGGTCGGCGCGGGCGACCTATCCCAACATCGTCGGCACGCAGCTGGACAGCTGCGCCTTGTGCCACGTCAGCGAATCCAACTACAGGCTCGATCCCTATGGCCGGGACTACAGCAGCGCCCGCCGCGACTTCTCGGCGATCGAGTCGTTCGACTCGGACGGCGACGGCTATAACAACATCACCGAGATCACGGCGATGACGTTTCCCGGCAAGGCCGAAAGCGTGCCGCCGACTCCGACGGCCACACCGGAGGTCAGTGAGTCACCTACAGCCGCGATCACGGAGACGGCCACCGCCACCGCCACCCAGGACACGCCGGAGACGCCGACCGAGCCGCCCACGAGCGAGACGCCCGGTGGCACCGAGCCTCCATCGTCCACCCCGACGTCGACGGGCGAGTTCCGGCTGCTGGTACCGCGGGCCGACAAGAGCGGCTAGGGGGCGACGGCGGAGGCACCGGGCCGACTGGCCCGACCGGACAGGTGCGACCACCGAGGCGCGCCGCTGAGGCGCGTGTGATCAAG
>JBJYWW010000179.1:0-9281 GCA_046259645.1 Anaerolineae bacterium | reverse complement strand
TCCAGCACGTCGATCGCCGCGAACACGCGCCGCGCCGCCTCCGTCGAGCCGTCGGCTGAGCCGTTGTCCACCAGCATGATGCGATGCCGCCCGGAGCCAACCTCCTGGCGCTCGAGGGACGCCAGGCAGGCCAGGGTGTCGTCGCGGCGATTCCAGTTCAGGACGATGCTGGTGACGTTCATCGCGTGCCTACCGTCTGCCCTGACCGCCTTGGCCCCCGCGGCCGTGGCCGGCAGGCGCAGCCGCGCGGCTAGAAGCCCTGGCGCTCGAGGAACAGGCGGAACAGGCCGATTTGCTCGCCGATCGACCGGCCGCGGTAGCAGTTCAGGAGGCACGGCGCCTTGCACGGCTTCATCTTGTCCCGCACGTCCTGGGCCGTTGCCGACTCCCATATGTCGCGCGGGTGCCGGTCGCGCACGTTGCCGACCGCGTCGTCGACCGTGTAGCAGAAGTTGACGTCGCCGCGCGGATCGATGTTGAACGTGCTGTACCGGACCATGCACTCTTCCGGTCGCGGATGGCTGCGCGGATCGCGGAAGTAGTACGACATCGCGTCCAGGTGCTGGTCCGGGTTCCAGATCGGCTTCCCGGTGGCCTTCAGCTCGCGCAGGCGCTGGATTACGGCTGCCAGCGCGTCCGGGTCGCGCGGCCAGTGCGGGTTGCGCTCGAACCACTCGGGATCGATGCCCTCGTCGGTGGCGAAGGTCGGATACAGCGGCTGGTAGAGCACGCGATCGACACCCAGGTCGAGCGCCCACTTGCCGGTCTCGACCAGGTCGCGGTACGTCTCCTCCATGATGATCGTCGCCACACCGAGGACGAGCGAGTCGTCGGCGCCCCGAAGGTAGCGGATCGCCTCGACGCAGCGGTCGTGCAGCGGGACGCCGCGCAGCTCGTCGTGCACCTCGCGGCGGTGGTGGTCGATCGACAGGCTGAGGAAGTCGGGCCCGACCTCCAGGATGCGGTCGCAGTTCTTGCGCGTGAGGTACATGCCGTTGGACGAGAGCTTTGTCTTGACGCCGACCGCGCGGCAGTGCTCGAGCAGCTCGAACATGCCCGGCTTCTGGAACGGCTCGCCCCCCGACACGACCAGGAAGAACGGCCCCAGCCACTCGCGGAGCCTGTCGACCACGTCCATCCACTCGGCAGCCTCCAGCTCGCCCTCGGCCTGGAGCTTCCAGATGTCGCACATCACGCAGCGCGCGGCGCAGGCGTCAGTGATGAGCACCGTCACCTGGCTCGGCTTGCCGAGCGGGCGATCGAACTTGTAGCTAAGGTTCTGTCGTATGTGGTTCGCGCCTTGGTAGGCGGCGAATCGGATGTCACCACGCATCGTCAATGTCCGCTGCAGTTCACGAGATAATCGTCGTTGCCGCTCCCGCGCACCTGGGCTGGCGATTCACGCCCCCGGCGCGCGGCCGGACCCGGATACACCGGACAGATGTGCACCGGGAAATGGTAGCCTAATCGACCCTGGCTGGCCGCGCCGCGCCCCAGCACCAGGCGAGCTTGGTCAGGTAGATGGCGGGGACCGTTCTGAGGTGCCGGCGTCCCGGCTGGCCCGGCGACAGGAGGCGCAGCGTAGCGGCGGAGGCGATCGCGGGCGACAGCAGCCGCAGCACCGCCGGGCGGTAGAGCCAGGTCGACCTGCCGAAGACACCCGGGTAGTGGCGCCGCACGCCGACCAGCCACTGACCGGACACGTACCAGTGCATCAGCGCATCGCGCGCGCTGGCGCGGCGGGGCCGATGCCACACCCGGGCGGCGGGCTCGAAGTACGGCGGGTGACCGGCGACCGCGGCGCGTATGGTCCAGTCCAGGTCCTCGCCGCGCGGCAGGCCCGGGTCCATTGGCCCCGTGGCCGCGAACGCGCCGCGGCGCACCGACAGGTTCAGGGTCGGCAGATAGCGCCTGCGTCCCCGTGGCGCGTGGATGTCGCACTCGTGGAACATCGAGACGTTGTCGGCCAGCGTCCAGTAGTTGTCGGTCTCCCATAGAACGCTCCCGCCGACGACGGTCTCGCCTAGGGCGTGCCGACGGAGGTGCGCGGCCAACCAGTCGGGCTCGGGCACGCAGTCGGAGTCCAGGAACGCGAGGATCTCGCCCTTGGCCAAGCCCGCCCCGATGTTGCGCGCGCCGCCGGGCAGCTCGATGCGCTCGGTGCGCACGAACGTGACGCGGTAGTCGCCGGCAATTCGCCCAGGGCCGTCGCGTCCCACGACGATCAACTCGCCGGGACTGACCGTCCCAGCGAAGACGGCGTCGACGGCGCGGTCCACGTCGGGCGCGTCGAGGCTCGGGATCACCACGCTCACGTCACGTCCGGTCAGCGCTTCGCGTGCGTCGCTCGCCCCGGAGATCACAGGCCGCTCCCGGCGACCATGCCGCCCTGGTCGACGTCGTTCCTCAGCGGCGTGCCGGCCATCGACTCGATGGCCGCCACGGTCGGCGCCCAATCGAATCGACCACGCGCGGCGGCGAGCCCGGCCCCGAGCTCGGACGCGAGCTGGTCCTCGGACAGGCAGCGGACGAGCGCGTCAGCCAGCGCCCCCGGTTCGCCGGGCGGCACCACCAGCCCCGTCTCGCCGTCCACGACGGCCTCGGGCAGCCCGCCCACGTCCGTGGCGACCACCGGCAGGCCGAACTGCGCCGCGAGGGTGACCACCCCGCTCTGCGTGGCCGACACGTAGGGCATCGCCACGACGTCGGCCGCGGCGAAGTACGTGCCGACGTCCTCGTTGGGCACGTAGCGGTCGTCTATGGTCAGCATGCCCGCGACGCCGAGCTCGCTCGCTCGCTTGACGAAGTCGTCGGCGGGGATCCAGAACTCGCCGGCGACGACCAGCCTCGCCCGTGGCACGCGCGCCGCAATCCGCGGCAGAGCCTCGATCAAGCCGTCTAGGCCCTTGTATGGCCGCACGAAGCCGAAGAACAGGATCACCTCCTCGTCCTCCGCCAGGCCGAGAGCGCGCCGCGCGTCGGACCGGCCGACCGCCGTCGCGATCGTGTGCTCCGGCAAGCAGCCGCGCACCACGGCGCCCTCGGGAGCGGTCTGGCGGGGCAGCAGACGCCGCAGGTCATCCTCGTCCGACTGGCTGTGCACGACGAACCGCTGGCCGCGCCCGAGCGCCAGGCGCGTGAGGAGTCGCTGCAGCGCGCCCCGTCCCTCGTGCGGCAGCACGTTGTGGCACACGAACGCGATCGTGGCGCCCGTCTCGCGCCTGGTCAGCGCGGCGACGGTGGCGAGGCTCGGCGCCCAGAACGGCACCCACCACTGGATCACCACTAGGTCGGGCTGGAATTCGCTGATGACGCGGGCCGCGCGCCGCCAGGTGTCAGGCCGCAGCGGGGCCAGCACCTGAATGGCGTCGTCCGACACTACGCTCGTCGACGGATCGCGGTCGGTGCGACCGGGGAACAGGCGCGGCGGGTACTGACTGGTGAACGTCAGCAGCAGCACTTCGCTGCTGAGACGCAGGTGCCGCGCGAGCAGCGTCGTGTAGTGGGCTATGCCGCCGCGAAACGGGTACGTGGGCCCCACGACGGCGATGCGCGCGCGTGTCGGCGAGTCGGCTGCCGGCCCCGACGTCGTCCCCAACTTCCGGCCTAGACGCTGTCGAGCCGGAAGCCGTAGCCCCGGACCGTGACTATGTACGAGTGGTCGCGGTCTTCCTCGGCGATCCGGCGCCGGACGCGCCGCACAAGCGCGTCGAGAGCATCCTCGCTCACCCCGCCGGAGTGAACGTCGGGCCACACGCGCTCCACTATCTCGTCGCGCGTGACAACGGCGCCCTCGGCCTCGGCCAGGACACGTACGAGCTCCCATTGCGGACCCGACAGCGGCGGGTCCAGGGCGACGCCGCGCACGTACACCGTGAGCGTCTCCGGGTCGATGCGCAGGCCACGGTCCTCGAACGTCAGAGGCGCGGTCGCCTCGGCGTCCACGAAGTACAGCTTAACCCGTGCCGCCACGGTGATCTCGTCGCCGTCGGTCAGGCGGTGCGCGCCCACGACCTCGAGGCCGTTGACCCATGTGCCGTTCTTGCTGCCGGCGTCCACCACGCGGTAGCCGGACTCATCGCGCACGATGCGGGCGTGGAGGCGCGACACCTGGCGGTCGGTGAGCGCGATGTCGCAGCCCGGATCGCGCCCGATCACGAGCTCGTCGTCAATCGTCCACTCCGTAGTGCCCGACGCGGCGCGTTTCACGATCAGCGCCCCCTCTCTCGCCATCTCACGATCCTCCATCAACAGGACGCATCGTCCTCGACACCGCTTGCAGCCGGCCGCCCGCAGGCTTGACTGGCGTTTCGGCGCTACCTACCGTTGGCCGCATGACTCCGCTCGTCGATTCAGGGACGGTGCTGCGCGATCGCTATCGGATCGTCTCGTGCGTGGGCGAGGGCGGCGGAGGCGCGGTGTACCGGGCGGACGACCTGCGGCTTGCCGGACGGGTCACCGCCGTGAAGGAGATCCGCCCCGACCCGACGGCCTCGGCCGAGCTCCAGGCCGAGACTCAAGAGCAGTTCCGGCGCGAGGCCAGCACGCTGGCGCGGCTCGATCACCCGGCGCTCCCCAAGGTGTCGGACTACTTCGTCGACGGTGAAGCGGACTTCCTGGTGATGGATTTTGTGGACGGCCCGGACCTGCGTCAAGTCGTCGACGAGCGACGGGCCGCCGGCGGCTTCCTCGCGGAGGAGGAGGTCCTGCGCTGGGCGGTGCAGCTGCTGGAGGCGCTCGACTACCTGCACCACCAGGAGCCCCCAGTGGTGCACCGCGACGTGAAACCGGCCAACATCAAGCTGGTCGATGGCGGGCGCGTGAAGCTCGTCGACTTCGGCCTGGTGAAGCCGCTCGACCCCTCCGACCCGCGCACGCTCACCGTGGCGCGCGGCATCGGCTCGCTGCCCTACACGCCGCTGGAGCAATACGCCGGCGACACCGGGTTCACCGACGCGCGCAGCGACCTCTACGCGGTGGGAGCCACCCTGTACCATCTGCTGACGGGGCATCCGCCGCCCACCGCCCAAGAGCGGTTCCTGATGCCGAACGCGCTCCGCCGGCCGCGAGACCTGAACCACGACGTCAGCGAGCGTACGCAGCAAGCCGTGCTGGCGGCCATGGCACTGCACCCGGACCACCGCCCGGCAGATGCCCGAGCGCTGCGCGACATGCTTCTCGGGCTGCGGTCGCCGTCCCGCCCGACCGAGGACGGGCCGGGCAGGCCGATCCGCGCGCCGCTCTCGGGGCCGCAGTGGCGCGCCGGGCTGGTCGAGAACGCCGGGATGATTGCGATCGTCGCCATGCTGCTGCTGCTTGCGCTGCTCGCCACCTGGCAGTCCGAGCGCGCCCGGGCGGTCCCGGACGATCAGTCCTCGCTGAGCACGCCTCTTGCAGGCGCGACGGCAACTTCCTTCGCCGCGCCTACCGCCGTGATCGCCCGGTAGCGGCTCGCCAGACCGACGGCACGACGGGCACCAGAGCGAAGGCAAAGGCCAGCAGCGGCGCCTGGTACGCGACGTTCCAATCGGCTGGCCACAGCATGCTGCCGCCCGGCAGCGCGCCGAGCTCCAAGCCCCCGGCCGCCACCAACAGGTACCCGGCGAGCCCCCACGCGAGGATCAGCAAGAACACCCGCATCCGCGCGACGAGCGCCTCGCCAGTGTCGGCGGCGCTCTCGAAGCCGTAGAACAGGACGCCGGCGAGCAGGACCAACGTCAAGCTCAGGACGAAGACGCCCCAGTCCACCGGCACCTGCGGACGCTCGAGGCCTCTCGGGAGCATGACCTCCGGGAGCGGCAGTACCGCGGCGGAACCGACTTCGGCTGACTCGATGCTCAGCTCGAGCGGAGCGCTGCGCAGCCCGTTCTCGAACACCGCCGTGATTACGAGCTCGCCCCCCCTCTCGGCCCGCATCTGGCCAGTCGCCCGACCCAGGTCAGTCTTCGCCGGCACGTCGGGCAGGAACACGTCCTCGGCGCGGTCGTAGCGGCGAAATGTGACGGGCGTGCCGTCGGGCGCGGCGTTGCCGTTCCGATCATGGATCATGCTGGTGCGGACCGTGAGCGCGTCGCCCTCCGACAGCGGCACCGCCGGATCGCCGCCGACGAACTCGAGCGCGACCTCCTGATCGGGGTCGGGCTCCAACCTCCGATCGAGATCGTAGCCGGCGCCGGAGACCGAGACCGGGCTCGCGCCGGGCGCCGGACCGTCGCCGAACAGCGCGCGCAGCGCGGCCTCGACGAACGGCCGGGTGTGGGAGTACGCGGCGTAGTAGGCGGTGAGCTTGGCGATCTCCGTCGTGTCGAGGTAGTACGGCGCGCCCAGCGCGACCGCGACGATGCTCCGCTCGCCTGTGCCGGGCGGGATCGACTTCAGGTAGAGCTTGAGCGCGTCCGAGCCGGGTGCCTCGGCTGGCCGAACGTCGCGCATCGCGAACACGAGCCAGTCGGCGCCCTCCACCCATCGGCCGACCTCGGCGAGGCGCTCCTCGTCTGGCGCGGCGACGAGCGCCGGAGTGTCCTCCGCCGCCACCTGTCCGGTCGCCTGTAGCCAAGCCTTGACCTCCTCGAAGGTCGCGACCGCGACGTCGTCCGCAAGCCGCACGCGCGCCGTTCCCTCGGGCCCGTACGTCTGCATCACGAAGTCTAGGACGTGGGCCGGGTCGGGCTCGAGGTACGGCGGGCAGTCCGCGCACTCCACGACTTGCCGGGCATCCACGACGAGCAGGATGCGGTCACCGGGTGCGGGCGACGCCGTCGCGCCGCCGACTCCGGACGCCCCGGCGGCGCCGGCAGGCATGATCGCCGTAAGGCCATCGCGCGCCACTGCCGCCACTACCTCGCCTCCCAAGCCGACCTGAACGGCGGCCGACTCGGCGCTCACGCGAGCGGTGGCCACGGTGGCGCGGCCGTACATGCGGAGCTTGAGGCGCAGGACGCGCGCCAGCGCGCCGTCGACGGCGTCGCGAACCGTCTCGTCCTCCTCATACCTGGCCGCGAGCCACACGATGGCGTCCTCGATGTTCGCGGTGCCGCTCTCGGGGGCGTTGGGCGGCCCGAAGCTCGTCACGACAAGCAGGTCGTTCCCGGCGGCCAAGGCCTCGCCGGCGACCCGCCGTGGGTTGAACGTCTCGAGCGAAGGATCAACGTAAGTGCGCACTGCCGGCAGCCCCAGGCCCGGGCTCACGAGCACGCCGCCCAGCTCACGCCATGCCGTGAGCTCCGGTACCTGCGCCCAGAGGTAGCGCAGACCGCCGCTGTCGAGCGACATCGGGCGGTCGCTCTGCTGCTGCACGCCCCGGTACCTCACGTGGCTCGACACGAAGGCGTCGGAGACCGCATCGGGCTCCCCACCTCCGTCCGCGGCCGAGGCGAACGACACCAGCTCCACCGCCGCCAGCTCGGGCAGCGTGCCTTCGACGACGGCACCCTCCTCGGCCTGGCTGCGGTCTGCGCCGCCGATGCCGGGGAAGCTGCCAGCGGCGGTGGCTACGCGGCTGCCAGCGCCCCGATGCACACCTTCGATGTAGTGCTGCCCGAAGCGCGCGACCCACGGCGGCGATCCGCCGAAGGCCAGCACGCCCAGGTCGCCGGAGCTGTCTGGACGCGGGACATTCGTGACGTCGAGGCTCGGGCCGAGCAGGAGGTTGACGCCCACGGCCGCGAGCTCGCTGCCGACGATCTCGCCGACGCGCTCGGCGTGCTCCGGGTCCCAAGTCGCTCCGAGCGCCATCTGGCTGGGTAGCTCGGTCATCCCTCCGTGAAGCAGCGTGGTCGGAAAGCCGTTGCCCAGGTGCGGCAGGGCTACGAACAGCGGCGCGAACGGCGCCTCCGACTCGGCAACGCGCGCCTGCAGCGCGTTGGCAGCTCTGGCGACTTGGGTCGGGGCGTCGGGTGAATTGGTGAAGTTGCCGCGGCGCGGGTCGAGCACGACCCCGCCGACGTGGTACTCGTCGATCAGCTCGGCGATGTCCGTGCCGTCCGCGATCTCGGCGCCGTGGTACGGGACCACGAACAGCTGGCCCACGCGCTGTCGCGGCGTCATGGCCTCGACGAGCTCGGCCACCTCGTCCTCGATGTCGGTCTGGGCCGACACCTCGGCGCCGGCGGTGGTCGCCAGTCCCAACATCGCCACCGCTGCCGCGGCGGCGACAAAGAGGGAGCGCACACGTCGGGTCGCAACGCGCGAATCGCGCGAATCTGTCGTCACGCGTGGAAGTATAGATCGACGCTCAGGAGGCGCACACCGGTTTCGGCGCCGCGCGGCGCTGGCGCGCCGTAGGCCGAGCGACGGTTGGCGGTGGGTATTGCGCCCGGCGGCGCCACTTCGGGACGCGTATACTGGAGTCGCGTTTTCTCCTCCTTACACGACGAAGAGCCTGGCGTATCGTCTGCGCCAGGCCTTCTCGTCTTAATGGGCCGAGGGGCAATTGCGGCGCCTCCGCCTCTTGGTTCCGTTAGTAGCAAGTCCACGGCGACGCGTTTCATACTCTACCACGCTCGTTAACCCATTTGTGACCGGTTAACGGTATAATAACCACATGCCCGTATCGCACGCCATCAGAGCGCGTTGGTACATGTTGCCTCACGCCTCGCCGCGCCGCCGGGATTGTCGGACAGCGTGGCGGCGAGCCGTCGGCGGCTCCCTGGCAGACGCAGACAGAGAGACGCCCGGCCGTGGGTCCTGGTTCCGCCCCTGCCCGAGCATCGTCGGGACCCAGCCGGATTGCATCCGGCGCGCCGGCCGCGGCGCCTCTCGGGGGACCATAACGGCCCTGCCGCGGAGTCGTTACGGTGGTTGGAACGGAATACGTGTCGACACGGCTCACTCACGGCCGGCGCGCGCGCGACAGCGCGTGTAGCACGCTCCGGCCGATGTGTGCTTGTTGTCGAGAGGAGGACGAGAAGCATGCGTAGCCGCATTGTGCTGCTCATCGCCGGTCTAGCATTGGTCGCCCTACAGCCGGGGATCCTGCGCGCCGAGCACCCCGCTCAGCCGCCGGACGACGGCACCCTGCCAAGCCCGTGGGTGTCGGATGCCGACAGCCCCACCTTCGACGTGCAGAGCGCCGCCGACGACGAGGGCGAGACAGAGCCGGGCTACGTTCCGAATCGCCTCCTGGTCCGGTTCGAGCCCGGCACCACGGAGGAGCGCAAGCGCGAGCTGCACGCCCAGCTCGGGGGCCAGGTGGTGGACGAGATCCCGGCGCTCGGCGTTGAGATTCTCCAGCTCTACGATGACTCGCTGGCGATGGTGTCGGCCTACCAAGCCAACCCCGA
>JBJYWW010000178.1:0-2841 GCA_046259645.1 Anaerolineae bacterium | reverse complement strand
CGCGCCGGCGGCAATCACCTCGGGGTAGAGCAACCACGAGCCGTCGGGCGACACCCAGTCCTGGGCGTCCACCGGCACCGCCGAACTGGCAGGCAGACCCAGTATCCCGGCGACAGTCTCGGCGGAGTCGTCACGCGGATCGACCACCCGGTGGTCCAGCGTCTGCACTCGTCCCTGGCCGACCCACGTCGCGCCGGAGAGAAGCACGCGCCCGTCGGCCAGCCAGCGCGGCGCCGGCACCCTGTCCGGTCCCGCCGCGATCGGTGCGCTCGCGATCTCGTCGGCCGAGCCTGTAGCGGCGTCCGCGACGTAGTAGGTGCCGTCAACCGTCACCATGGCGACGGCCGCGCTGTCCGGGCGCCAGGACGCGGCGCCGACGCTTTGCCCCGGCGGCAGCTCGATGGCGCGCACGCGGCCGCTGCCGTCGACGACCCAGGCGCCCTCTGGGCCAAACGCCAGGACCGTGCGCCCGTCCGGCCCCAACACGATCTGACGCGGCTGCCCCGCCAGCTCCTCGGTCTCCAGCGTCGTGTCGTCCACGACATCCTTTCGCATGCCGTCAGCGCGCGCCAGCACCAGGTTCCCGCTGGCGTCCCATGCCGCCATGCCCGCCGCGAGCGCCAAGTCGTCCTGCACGTCGCGGCTGTCCCAGGCCGACTCGAGACTCGCGCCTGACGACTCGTCATCGATGCCGACCGCGACTACCCATCCCTCGGCCTCGACTGCCGACGGCGTTTCGGCATCGCCTCCCTCGGCGGTCGAGGCGGCGGATGACCCGGAGCTCAGCCTTGCCTCGCGCAGGGCGTCGGCGTCCGGCGGCGAGGGTGCCGGCACCACCACCACGCGCACCTTCGGGGACGGCGAGCCGCCATCGTCGACGGCGACAAACGCGACCAGGGCCGCACCGTCGGGCGCCCACGGCCCCGGGAGCACAAGCCGCTCGTCGTCGAACGGCACCACCTCGACTGTCTTAGAGATGGCGGCGACCGAGCTCGGCGGCTCGAGCTCGGGCACGCCTGCGCCCGACTCCGTGCCAGCGGCGCCCGCGGCGCGCGGCACCGCCGTGGCTGGGGCCGCTATCGGCTCGGGAGACAGAACGACCGGCTCGGAATCCCCTCCGAGCCGGTCGCATGAGCTCAGGCTGACCGCGACCAGGACGGCCACCAGCAGCGCTGACGCGCCGTGAAGGCTCGCCAAGCTGGACCCGTCGTCCTGGGGCACGGTCGCTCCGACGTCTACTTGGGCATGCCCGCCAGCGCGCTGTACGCGGGTCGCGGCGACCAGTCCGAGCGCACCAGGCCGAACGCCGACTTCTCGTCAGCGGGACCGGCCACCGGCGCGAAGTTCAGGTTCCAGACGAACATCGGACCGACCCAACCCCAGCTCTTGGCCAGGTTGAAGGCGTCAACCAAGAACTGCGCCTGCTCGCCCTCGGTGTTCTGCGCCGCGTACTCGTAGCCGCCGGCAGGTCCAGCGCCAAGATTGTCGGTCGAGGCCCAGCCGAACTCGGTGACCCAGATCTTCTTGCCACCATCGCCGTATGCCGCCATCACGTTGCGATAGGCCTCTAGCGTGCCGCGGAAGTAGAACGAGCGGTGGCCCTTGAACTGCGGCTCCTCGGGGATCGACCAGCCGACTCCGGCGGTGGCCGGGTTGTTGAAGCCCGACGGGTGCGCGCCGATGGCGTTCGAGCACCCGCGGACTCCCGCATTGTACATCTGTCGCAGATACTGCACGTCGTCGATGGCGCGCGAGCCGTCGTTCACACCGGTGGGCGTGAGCGCGCCGCTGACGACGATGGCGTTCGGGTCCGCGGCCTTGATCGCCCGATACGTCGTGCACAGCAGCTGCACGTAGCGCGCGGCGCTGAGCGGCTCATTGCCCCACTCGTAGTGGAGGTTCTGCTCGTTCCAGATCTCGTATGCCCTCACCCGCCCCTGGAAGTGCCCGGCCATCGCGCCCATGAAGTCCGCGAAGTCCTGCGGGTTCGCGGGCGGTCCTTCGACCGAGAAGTCAGTATTGCCGGGGCGCGCCCAGCCCGGCGCCTTCACGACGCTGAACAGCACGTTGATGCCGGCGCCGTTGGCCTGGTTGACGAGGTTGTCGAGGCCGCCGAAGTCGATCGCGCCCTTAGAGCCCTCGTGGCGGTGCCATTCGACCTGCTGCTTTATCCAGTTGAAGCCCATGCCGTTCACCATCTCGATGGACTTCGGATCTCCGCCGGGAGCATGGACCTGCACGCCATAGCCAAACCCGGCAGGCGCCGGAACTGCGTTGGCCACCGCGATTTGCACCGGCTCCTCGGCCGCCGGCTCTTCAGCCGTCTCATCGGCCGGCTCCTCCGAGGCTGGCTCCGGTGCGGCCGGCTGCGGCGCGGCCGCCTGGGCGGTCGTGCACTCGGCACCCTCGGGCAACTCGATGACCTGGCCCGGGTAGATCCGGTTCGGGTTGGCCATCTTGTTGAGGACGGCCAGCTCCTGCCAGCTGACGCTGCAGCGCGCGCCGATCTGGCTGAGCGTGTCGCCGCTCTTCACCGTGTACGAGTCGTCCATGACCGGCGCGGCCCCAACGGGGGCGGCGACGGCCAATAGAATCACCGCGAGCAGAACGGCCAGGGCCGAGCGGTGGATAACCTGCATGATTCCTCCCTCGTCAGCTCTCTTGGAGCGCCGCCAGCACGGGGCGACGAGTCGGCGGCATGGAAATCGGGCGTCTCGCGCCCGGGCAGTCGGCGATTATAGGTTCACGGGAATCGGCCTGCAACCACTCGTCGCCGATCGCTCGATTGACTAGAGCGGCAGTGCGTCGCGTTACGTCAAGGCCCGCGCGACGACGATTGTC
>JBJYWW010000177.1:0-15351 GCA_046259645.1 Anaerolineae bacterium | reverse complement strand
TGTGTCCTACTTCACCACGGTGAAGCCGTTCGCCAGAGTGTCCGTGCCGGCGTCGGTGTTCGTGACCACTACGTCCCAGACACGAGTGCCCTTCGGCCCGCCGGCGCTCACGCTGATCGTGAGGGAGATGCTGTTGCCGTCGCCGGCCACGACCACGCTGCCGGCCGTCGGCGCCGGGCCGGAGCCGTTGGCGAACGTCACCGTAGCGCCAGGTTGGAAGCCGCTGCCGGAGATCGTCGCGGCGATCGAGCCGCCCGCGCTCATGGTATCAGGCGTGATGCCGGTGACCGACGGGTTGGCGGGAGCCACCGTGATGTCAGCAGTCGCGCTCGCCGCGGTGCTGGCCGTGCCGTCGCTCACCGTCAGGCTCACCGCAAAGCCCCCGTCCGAGGCGTACGTGTGGCTCGGCGCGGCGCCGCTGCCGGTGCCCCCATCGCCGAAGGTCCAGCTGTAGGTCAGGACTTGGTCGTTGGCCGAGGTTCCGTCGTAGTTGTCGTAGTCCGAGGAGCCCGAGCCGTCGAACGCGATCGAGTCACCGACGTTGCCGGAGTAGGGTCCGCCGGCGTCCGCCACGGGCGCATCGTTGACCTCCGCAACGGTCACGGTCGCGGTGGCGGTGTCGGAGTTGCCGTTGCCGTCGGAAACCTCGACGGTGACGCTGAACGTGCCGCCCCACAGGTAGGTGTGGCTTGGTGTCGCGCCGGTGCCGGACGTGCCGTCGCCGAAGTGCCAGGTGTAGGTGAGGCTGTCGCCGTCAGGGTCGGTGGACGACGTGGCGTCGAAGGCGACAGGTATGTCTTCCGTACCCGAGTATGGGCCGGCGGCATCAGCTGTCGGCGCGTTGCCTGTGGGCGGTGCCTCCGTCTCGCTCGCGGTCCACGCCAGCGGGTACTGCACGCTTGTTGTGGCGGTCTGCTCCGCCAGCAGCGCATCACCCGTGCCGTCAGCGCCGATCACGCGCAGGCTGCGCGTGGAGGAAGTCACACTGACCGACTCGCGCTCGACGTATGCCACCTGCGCTCCGTCCGTTGACCACAGTGGCGCGATGAGATAGATGCTGGTTTGACTCTGGTTCTTGGCGTCACGCCCGGCCTTGAGAAGCGTCAGGTCGGAACCGTCCGGATCCACCCGCCACATGCCCACGTCGCGATGCCACTTGCCCCGTCGACCCGAGAACACTATAGACGTTTGCAGGCCGGGAGCGGGGTCCATGTCCGGCGACCAGTCCAGCGCACTGAGGCTGCCTGCTACGATCGGCGTATGGCTCGACACAGGGTCGCCGACGTTCGCTATGAAGACGTAGCCGTCCACGGCGTACACCTGCGGATTCGTGATGTAGGCGACGGAGGCGCCGTCCGGAGACCAGTCGAAGGTCGGGACATCCGATAGGTTGTTGCTGTCGTCCACCTCGAGCGGGACCTCCAACACGGGTGCTGCTGCCCCGGTAATGGCCCCCGCAGCACCGTACGTCAGCTCGGCGCGGAATACCCCGGCCTGGACGAAGGTCTCGCAGTCTGGGTCGCCGTCCAGGTCGGCCCACTGGGCGCCGAGCCACGACACCGCACCGTCGACATGACCATCCGAGTCAGGCGCCCACTGCGGCATGCCGGAGACGTACAGGCACGAGCTCTTGCTGTTCGTCAACGTGATCCCAGCCGAATCACCTTCGCGAACGATCTCGACGTCGAGGGCTACCTGGCTATAGGGACCGGCCACGTTGGGGAAGATGACGTCAGGGCTGGTCCACCTGTGCGCGACGTACCAGCGGTCGCCATCGTGCGTCTCGTGGCTGGGCACGCCGACGTCGCCGGAACCGGGATTGCACTCGGGGATGTCGCAGCCGTAGTCTACCGGCGCGTCGGCGACGGTCTCGCTGACGGTGCCGTCCGGCGCGCTCCGGAAGACGGCGCGGTCGCTGTTCTCGTACCCGAAGTAGTAGATCCAGCCCTCGTCCTGGGCGGCGTCGACGGCCGTGACACCATCCCCCGACGCCGTCGCCGCCAGTCCGGTGACCACGGCGGCCGCAGCTGCGAGCCCCATAAGCCCTCTTGTTCTCATCCTGCTCTCCCTTTCCGCGCCTGCGCGCCGATGCGGTCAATGCCGATAAGCTCTCGCCAAGAAGCGAAAACCCGCCACAGGCTACCGGGGCTGCGCCGGCGCCGCTGTGATGTGCGTCACACTTCGGTCAGGCGCAACGCGGAATGACGAGAACAAGTGCGCCACGCCCTGTACCGGTGGCAGCTACTCGGTTGGAGCGGGTGAATCGGCGGCAGCCACTCGGTTGGAGCGCGGGAATCGGCGAAGTGGGTCCGGCAGCCTGGGGTTGGCAGCCTGAGCCGCGGGCGCATGGGGATGTTGGAGTCGACGAAGATCAGCGATTCAACTGCCTTCGTGTCGGGCCTCGATCTCGGCCAGATCGTCGTCGTCGAGCAGGAGCTGCAGTCGCGTGCTCATGGCAAGGAGAATAGATGACTCTCCGGACCAGTAGTGCCCGTGGTCCTGGTGAAGTGCTCAGCGCGCCTACGGCGCGGCGCCGCCGGATTGGTCACGCAGCGCCTGCGACATCTGAAGGTGGCACAGCGCGATCGCGACGCCGTCGGCCGCGTCGTCGGGACGCGGGGGCTCGTCCAGCCCCAGGAGCAGCTGAAGCATGTCCTGCACCTGCCGCTTGTCGGCGCCGCCGTAGCCCGTGAGGGCGAGCTTCACCTGCGCCGGCTGGTACTCGTGCACGGGCAGCCCGGCCTGCGCGGCCGCCAGCATGATCACGCCACGCGCCTGCCCGACGGTGATCGCGGTCGACACGTTGCTGGAGAAGTAGAGCTCCTCGACCGCGACCGCATCCGGCGCCAGGTCGGCAATGAGCTCGCCGAGACCAGCGTGCAGCTCGCGCAAGCGCTCGGCCATGGGGGTGTCAGGGGCGGTGCGGATCGTGCCGTACTCGACGAGCGTCGGCTCCGCGCCGCGGGTGCCCACGACGAGGCCGTAGCCTGTCGTGGCGGTGCCCGGGTCGATCCCGAGCACGCGCAACGTCAAGCCGCCGCGAACTGCTCGGCGGCCTCGTCGCTGATCTCGACGTTCGTCCACACCTGATCGACATCGTCGAGATCCTCGAGCGCCTCCACGAACTTCAGCACGCTTACGGTCTCGTTCACGCTGAGCTCCACCGGCGCCGTCGGCACCATGGCCAACTCGGACTCGTCGGTGTTGAAGCCGGAGCCCGCCAGGCTCTCCTTGACCCGCTGGAAGTCGGTGACCTCCGTGTAGACGGTCACCAGGTCGGACTCGACCTCGACGTCGACCGCGCCCGCGTCTATCGCCTCCAGGGCCAGGTCGTCAGCGTCTACACCGTCGGCGGGCACGCTGATCATGCCTCGTTGCTCGAACTGCCAGGCCACGCTGCCCGACTCTCCGAGGTTGCCGCCGTAGCGGCTGAACGCGTGCCGGATCTCGCCCACGGTGCGGTTGCGGTTGTCGGTCAGGGCCGAGATCATCACCGCCGAGCTGTTCGGGCCGTAGCCCTCGTAGTAGACACGCTCCAGCTCCTCGCCCTTGGCGTCACCGGCTCCCCGAGCAATGGCCGCGGCGATCTTGTCCTTGGGCATGTTGGCGGCGCGGGCCTTGTCGATGGCCAGGCGGAGCCCGAAGTTCGTCTCCGGATCGCCGCCGCCCTCGCGAGCGGCAATCGTCACCGACCGAGCCACCTTCGTGAAGACGGCGCCGCGTTTCTTGTCCGCTGCGCCCTTCTTGTGCTTGATGTTCGCCCATTTCGAGTGGCCGGACATTGCGTCCCCTTGCTGTTGTTTGCGTGTTCTCCGAGGCGATCGACTATTCTAGCATAGCGTCCGGATGGTCCCCTGGCTCCGGCCAGTCCCGCGAGTGCTGCTCATGGAGCTCACGGGCCTTGCCGTAGCCCACGCGCAGCTTGCGCTGGATGAGCGACGGCGTCAGCTCGCCCGGGTGCTCGCGCGCCAGGTGGCGCACCGCATCCAGCAGCGCCTCATTCGGATCGAGCGGTGCAATCAGGTCATCCCACGGGGGCACTCGCCCCGGCTCGTCCCAGTGCGACTCGCGCCAGAAGCGCACGAGCGCGTCTATCTCCGCGTCGGACACGAGCGCCCCCTGGGCGCGCACCACGCCCATCGCGTCCGCCGCCTGGTAGAGCATGTCGCCCCGGCCCAGCAGAGACTCAGCGCCGGATCGGTCGAGTATGACGCGGGAGTCGACTCCGCTTGACACCGCGAACGCGATGCGCGATGGGAAGTTGGCCTTGATCAACCCGGTCACCACGTCGGTCGACGGGCGCTGAGTCGCCACCACCAGGTGGATGCCAGTGGCGCGGCCCAGCTGGGCGATCCGCGTCAGCAGGGGCTCCGTCTCAGTCGGCGCCGTGAGCATCAGATCAGCCAGCTCATCGATGACGATGGCCAGGACGGGCAGCGGCGCCTCGCCGGCCGGCGAGCGGTCGTTGTGCGACGTCAGGTCGCGCACGCCGCGCTCGGCGAACAGCTTGTACCGACGATCCATCTCGTCCACGACCCACCGCAGCGCTCCGACCACCTCCTCGACGTCGGTGACCACCGACGAGACCAGGTGCGGCAGCTTCGCATACCGCGACAGCTCCACCCTCTTGGGGTCGACCAGCACCAGACGCAGAGTGTCGGGCGTGTTCTGGAAGAGCAGGCTGGCGAGCAGAGCATCGACGCAAACGCTCTTGCCGCTCCCGGTCGCCCCGGCCACCAGCAGGTGCGGCATGGCGCCGAGGTCGCCGACCACGGGAGCGCCGGTCACGTCGCGACCGAGCGCCACCGCCAGACCTCTTTCGCGGCTGACCTTGGCGAACGCGGGGTCGGACAGCAGGCCCTTCAGGCCGACCAGCCCCAGCTTGGCGCTTGGCACCTCGATGCCCACCAGGTTGCGGCCCGGGATCGGCGCCTCGATGCGGATGGTCGGCGCGGCCAGCGCCAGCGCCAGATCGTGCTTCAGCGCCGTGATCCGCGAGACCTTCACGCGCCGCTCGCCGTGGGACGTCTCCTGAAGGCCGGGCGCCACGCCGAACCTGGTCACCGACGGCCCACGCTCGATGTCCACCACGTCGACCGGCACGCCAAAGGAGGCGAGGCAGCGCTCGATCGTCGCGCCAAGGGCCTCGAGCGTGGCGTCGCTCAGGTCCTCGACCGGGTCGTCGCCGAGGATGTCCAAGGGCGGCAGGTGCGGGGCGCGCAAGCGCGGCGAGTCGGGCGACGCCCGACGTCGCTCCGGTTCGGTCGGCTTTGCGCGGTCAGGCGAGCCGCCTGACGCGACGCCTGCGTCCGCGCGAGCCGCGAGCTCCTGCCTGGTCGCCGACCCCGTGGCCGCGACGTCAGAGACGCCGGGGCGGTCGGACCCGCCGGCGCGGTCGGACCTGCCGGCGCGATCAGACACGGCGGGGCGATGCGGTTCGCCCGCAACGTCTGTCCGTTCTTCGTCGACCGGATCCCGCGCGCCCTTGGCCAGCCACTCGGCGGCGTGGTCCAGCCCACTCGCCAGACGTCCGCCACCCACATCGGACGCGACTAACAGTCCAGCGAGGCCGACGGCCAGCCACAGGACGACCGAGCCCAGGTGCCCGATCGCCTCAGCGGTGGCCGTCGCCAACGCCCACCCGGCCAACCCGGCGGGCGCCACCTCCCGTGCCTCGGCGACCGGCGCCGCGTCCCCCAGAGCGTGCGTCACCAGCACCAATGCGGACAGCACGGCCAGCTCGGCGCCGACGGCTCGACCCCACGGCAGGCGCCACGGGCTGTCGTCGCGCCGAGCCACGAGCGCCATCCCCGCCACCGCCAGCCCGACGAGGACGGGCAGCGCGGACCATCCGAGCAGCTGGCGAAGGCCGTCGGCAACGCCATCGAGCCGCGGCGCCCCGACCAGGGCGATCGTTCCGAGCACGCCAACGACAGAGCAGATGAGCCCTAGGACGAGCAGGCCGGTCAACCGCACGGGGTGCCGCACTTCCGGCGTGCCACCTGATAGCACCCTACGGCCGGCGCGGCGTCACCGAGTCGAAGCGCCTCGGGTCACGCCTGGCGCAGGCTGAGGCCGAGGCGGCGCGAGTCCGGGTCGACATGCAGGACTCGCACGCGCACCTCCTGCCCCTCCCGCACGACCTCGCTAGGGTGGCCGAACGGACCATCGGACAGCTCGGAGATGTGGATCAGCCCTTCCACGCCTTCCGCCACGCAGGCGAACGCGCCGAAGTCAACGACGTTCGTGACCGTGGCGTCGATGATGTTGCCGACCGCGTAGTGCTCGCAGACCTCCGGCCATGGATTGCGCTCGAGCCGCTTGAGGCTTAGGCCGACGCGGCGCGCGTCGCGGTCGACGCTCATGACCAACACCTCGACCTCCTGCCCGACCTCCAGCGCCTCCGACGGGTGCCCTACTCGCTGCCACGAGATCTCGGACACGTGGATCAGGCCATCGATGTTGCCCAGGTCGACGAACGCCCCGAAATCGCAGAGGCTCCGAACCACGCCCTCGATGTTCGAGCCGACACGCGACTCGAGCTCGTCCAGACGCGAGCCTATCGAGTCGTCGTCCCACTGCGCCGCCCGCTCCGAGCAGATGACGCGATTGCGCGACGGATCCAACTCGATGAGACGGAGCGTGAGCTCCGAGCCGACGAGCCGCTCAAGATCGCCGCGGAGCTCATCGGTGCCGAGCGAGCATGGCAGATCCTTGAGCTGCGACGCCGGGAGGAAGCCGATGCGCTGCGCGACCCTCACCAGCAGCCCGCCCTTGTTGCAGCCGATGACGGGTGCAGCGAAGCTTCGGCCCTCGGCGAACCACGCGTCCAGCTCACGCCAGAACTGGTCACGCCCATCGTCGGCGGCCGCCAGACGACCGTTCCGGGAGCCTAGGTGGCTTATCACGGCAGCCCCCGGCGTCAGCCCGGCGGCGTCATCGGGCTTCACGGTCCCCGCGGCCATCTCGCCCTGCTCCAACAGCGCCTGCCAGTAGTCCTCCGTAGGCGCGATGTCCGCGGGGCGCTCGTCAGCAACCAAGCTCTCTCTCCGTGCAATGTCTTCGGAACGCCGTCGAACCGGGGCATCGAACGGCGCCCATCGGGAAAATAGATTAGGACATCGGCCGGGCACCGTCAAGCCTTCGGCCGGGCACCGTCAAGCCTTCGGCCTGGCGTCGTCGGGCCGAAGTCCGGGCGCCGCGCGTTTGGGACGAGGGCCTACGGGTTGACGAAGTACATCCCCCGCAGCGCGCCAGTGAACGCCGGCGCGATCACGTGCGGCGCCAGGCCGAGCACCACAAGCAGCAGCGCCAGCGTCACGACCAGGCGCCTCGCTTGCGGGCTGTCGTCGGCGTCGGGCGCTCCCGACTCTGCGTCGTAGCGCCAGCGCCTTATCGCCGTCGCGAACAGCATCCCGCTGCCTGCCAGCAGCGCGACTTGCGCGAGGTTCGGTCCGCCAGATCCGATACGGCGCAGTATCAGCCAGAAGCCCGGGAAGCCGGCCAGGCCCGGCGTCCCGGCCAAGGCGAGGATGCCGAGAGCGTAGGCCGACCGCCGATAGCCTCCCGAGACGCGAGGCGCCATGGCCAGGATCACCAAGGCGAGAACCCGCGCTACCAGCAGGAGCGCCAAGCCAGCTCCGGCCGCTGCCGAGTTGGCCCCCAGTCCGGCCAGCAACAAGCCTGTGTTGCCGACGATCGCGTACACGAGGAAGTCATCCGGGTCGTCCAGGCGCGCCGACAGCGCCAACCAGCCGCCGAGGAGCATCGAAAGCGACCCGCCCAAGATCAGCAAGGCGCGCGACGGCTCCATCAGCCACGGATAGCCGGAGCTGGCAAGCGCCCGCAAGAGCAGCGCGAAGCCGGATGTCTGGACCAGCCCCACGACTCCGAACAGCATCGCTCGCGGCGTGCCGCTCGCCAGCGTCAGCGCCCACGCGTGGAGAGGGATCAGCCCCAGCAGCAAACCGAAGGCGGGCACCGCCAGCGACAGCGCCACCTGCTCGAGGTCCGGCGTCGCCGTGGTCCGCTGCTCGGCCAGGAGAAACGAGATCATGAGCAGCGGCATCGATAGCGCCAGCAGCGCCGAGTAGCGCAACACCGACGCCGACGACGCGCTGCGCTGGGACTCGGGCAGCCCGAACGCCCAGATGAGCGCCGCGCCTACGAAGGCGAGGACCGCCAGTGGCAGCGACGACACAAGCAGCGCCAAACTCAGCCCGGCCGTGCTGAGCCAGGCCACCGGCAGCCAGCTCGCCACGAGCGAGGGATCGGCGTCCCGCATCGAGAGCGTCAGCCCCAGCATCATCAGCGCAAGCAGTTGCACACCAAGCTGCGCGATCGGCGTCAACAGAAGCTCACGGCCCGCCGGCAGCGCGAACGCGAGATCGACCATCGCCCGGGAGATCGTCAACGCCGCGAGGATCAGGGCGGTGACGATCGACAGGCGGAGCGATAGCGTGGCCCGAGTCTCCCCCCAGTAGTAGCTGGCGGCCGCGGCCGCCACCGGCAGCGCCAGGAGGACCAGCAACAGTTTGTCCACTAGACGCCCTCGCCTCGAGCGGACGGGTCGCCCACGTAGTACGCCGCGACAACCGCAAACAGCAGCTGGAATGTCGCCAGCCCGCCGCTGATCACGAGGCCGGCGTCGAGCCCGGTGCTCACCATCTCGGCGCCCACCAACGCGAACAGCACGCCGCCGGCTAACCGCAACGGCGATCTGGCGAACACCGCCGTGACCACACCCCCGACGATGAGCGCGAGCGCTGGTTGCAGCAGCGCGTCTGGCACCAGCAGCGCTACCGCGGCGCTGTGGATCCCGATGACCGAGATGAGCCCAGCGCCGAGCGCCGCGGCCACACCAGGCGTCGACACGTCCCCGCCACCAGGCGGGTTCACCCTGACCATCAACGCCCGCGCGGTGTCGCGCCGGCCGCTCTCGCCTAGCACCTGTGCCACGCTCACGCCGAGGATGGCTACGACCAGCACCCCGACAACCACCTTGGTCGCCACGACTACAGGCGGAGTCCCCAACGACAGCAAGACCGCGGCCGCAACGACGTAGCTGGCACCGAGAGCGCCAATCGTCGCCGCCGGCGAGCTGCGCAGCACGAGCAACACGGACAGGAGCGCCGCAACGACGTATAACACCAGCGCAGCCACGGACGGCGTGTGCGGCCCGCCAACCCCCGATCGAGCAGCGACCACCACGGCGCCGCCCGTTACGAGCACCGCCATCAGCGTCCAGGCCATGGCTCGCCGCGACTCCAGAAGCCCCGTGCTTCGTTGAGCTATCTCGCCAGACCGCACCAGTGCACTTGCCGCGCCCTCGACCACGATCGTTAGGCGCAAAGCCCGGCGGAGGTTCCGTCTCCGGGCCAAGCCAAGCGTCCTCGGCGACCGCCACAGGGCGAACGCCACCACGGCGGGCAGTAGGATCGCGCAAACCAGCACGACGCCGTCCACCATCGTAAGCGGGCTCGTGACCGTGTTCCACATGTCGGCGAGGGCCGACGGCAGCGTCTGACCGGCGACCTCCAACAGCAGCGGGTCGAGCAACCCGGACCATATGCCCGCCACAAGCTCGAGGACCGCCAGGCTGGCCACCGCCGCCGCGGCGGCAATCCCCTTGCGCTTCTCCGGCGCCCTGATTCGATGTGCCTTCAGCAGCGCCGCGGTCGCCAGCGCGGAGCTCACGAAGAGAAGCCCCAGCACTCCGTACAGCCGGATGGTGTAGATCTCGCGGTACAGCAGCCACCGGCCGGCGAAGCCGAGGGTCGGCGGCAACGCGACTGCCGCGGCCCCTATCACCCACCGCGAGAACCTGACCAAGCCCCTCTCGGTGATGCCGTCCAGCGCGTAGATCGCGGTGCGCGTGAGGACCAGGTCCAGAAGCAGCAGCACGGCGATCCCGCGCCCGAGCGAGCCTCCCAGGCTTGCGGCCATCACGACGAGCGATGCGTGGTACGTGGTCTTCCAGTCGTGGGACTCGGCCTGGTTGGACGACAGCCACGCCAGCAGCGCCCCGACGACGATAGCCAGCAGCGCCGGGGCCAGCGACCGCGTGTTCAGGCCCTGCCCCAGGCCAGTGCCCTCGGCCAACCGCAGGAACATGAAGAGCCCCGCGATCGTGGGTGCCATGCGGGTGCCGCACGACATCCACAGGCTCTTGCCGTGGCTGCGCGGCACCGCCCACCACAGCGGGTACAGCCCCATGCGCATCGCCGCCGCTCCCGCCAGCCATATGCGGCTGGCGGCCGGCACGCTCGTCAAGCTCGGAGCGGCGCCGCCGCCCGGCGTGTCGAACGACAGCGCCACAAGGCCGGCGATGGCCATCAGCAGACCGACCTGCCCGGCGATCAGGGCCCGCCTTCCGCCGCGAGCGCCGAAGAATATGGCCAGGTCGATGGCCACCCAGCCGAACACGAGCCCCAGTGGGGTGCTGGCCGCCGACACGAACAGCGCGCCAGCCGCCGCAACCGCCAGGGGACCCGACAACGCCGTTGCCTTGTCCGACTCGGCCCCGCGCAACACGCCCACCAGCACCGAACCGCTGATGAGCAGCACGCAGAGGGCGGCCGTGGCGTCCACGTAGACCGACGGCGACGCCCGGAAGGATGCTGTAGACCAGGGCGACAGGATCAGTCGCAGCTCGGTCGGACCGGGGAGGAAGCCCAACGTGATCGCCAGCACCGCCGACGCACCGACGGTCGCGACCACGGCGCTGACGAGCGCCAGCTCGCGGCTCGGGCGCCACCGCCTGGCTGGGAGAGGCGCTGAAGCAAGTGCTCCACCCAACAGCGCGAGCGGCGAGACGAGCGCGACCAGGTCAACCATCGGCCGACGATTGTACCATGTTCGCACGACGCCGCCGGAACGTCAGCAGCGCCGCCGTGACGCCCGACGTTGACTAGGACGAGGTGCCCGACTCGTGTTGCGGCACTGGGTGGCTGTGCCGCGACTTAGCCGCCGCGCGCGGCTCCCGTGCCGCGATTGCCCCAAACGAGCCACAGATCGCCGAGCTCGGCCCGACCGTTGCCGTCAACGTCCGCTTTCGCTCGCCCCAGCAACCACGCGACCACCCAAGCCCTGACATCAGCACCGTCTACCGCGTCGTCGCGGGTCAGCTCGCCGCCTCGTAGCGGCGTGCGCCCGCCGCCACTGAGGTCCAGCGCCACATCAGTCGGTCCTGGGCCGTACTCGACTCCCAGGGCCCGCGCCGCGGCGAATCCGGGTGCCCGCAACGTCACCGTGTACACACCGTCCGCCAGCGGCGGCAGCGTGATGGGCTCGCTCACGCCGTCCGGCCCCGTGCGCCCGAGGAGCACGGTCGTGGGCTCGTCAGCCCGCGACAGCCCAAGGACGAACGAGGTCTCGTGACTCGAGCGACCGGCGAGAGAAAGCTTCACGACCAGCGATCCGCCTGACGGAGCCTCCGCCGCGGCGCTCCCCGACACCGCTGCCACCCCCGCAGCGTCTCGCTCGTCCACGACGGGCGGGCGGTTGTCCGAGACCAGGTCCGTGCGGCCCGCCGTGAGGCCGGCGACCGCGGCTCTCGTCCCGGCCTGCGGATGGTGCATCAACCCGTCATACTCCCGCGCGCCCGCCTCGAACGTCCAGCCCGATAGGATCAGCGGCGATGGCCGGCCGGCCGCGGGCACCCACTCCCCATCGTAGCGGCGTGCGAAGTGGACGTGCGCGCCGGAGGCGCGACCGCCTTCGCACGACGCGTGTCCCAGCCTGTCGCCGACTGCAACCCGGGCCCCGACGGCGATCCTTTCCACGCTCGCCACGTGAAGGTAGGCGATCACCCAGCCGGTGCCGGCATCGCCGTCGCCGTCGAGATCCAGAAGCACAAGGCCGTTCTCCGAGAAGGCCACCACGCCCGGAGCCGCCGCCAGGATCCACTCCGGCGAGGGCTCGCAGCCGGGCGCCGACGCCGGAGCGAAGTCGACCGCCGCCCACGCTGTGGCCGCACCCCAGCCGCCGTGCGGTCCGCCGGTGTAGTGCCACGTCTCGCCCGCCGACCAGGGCAGCATCAGGCGCGGCTGGGCCCGCGGCCGGGCCGGCGGCTGAGCGAGCTCCTGGACCAGCGGCCGGTCAGCCATCGCGACAGCGCCGTCGAGCCCCGCGGCCGCCAAGCTCCCATCCTCTGCCGCCGCGTCGTCCCGCGCCGTGCCTGCCGCGCTGGCTGCCGCAAGCGGCCCGAACAGCCGGCCGTAGGTAGCGGCGAACCGATCGAGGCGCTCGAGCCACTCCTCGTCGGGCCGGCTGTCGAGCGCCAGGTACCGCGCCACCGCGAAGTGCGCGGCGCCGGCGTCCACGGGCCCGGGCGCGCTCGAGCCGTCGGCGAAGAAGACCTCCGTCTCGTCACGGTACTTCATCCCGTAGTAGCCGTCGCTCAGCCACGCCGCGGCGCTCTCCACGCTGGCCGCGAAGCTCGCGTCCGCCGGCATGCCGGTCGCGGCAACGACATCGTCTGGGCCGCCCGAGTAGAGCAGGGCCAGGAGGAGCCTGGGGCTGACCGAGTGCTCCAGCGCCACGAGCTGCAGGATCTCGCCGGCCGACCTCTCACGCCCGCGGAAGAACTCGGCGCGTTCGGCCACCGGCCCTCCCAGCCGTGGCAGGAGCTCAGCGGCGTCGAAGTCCCCCACCAGCGGCCCGTAGACGAACTCCGCATCGGACAGCAGCATGGCGCGGCCGCGCATGTCGTCGTCGCGCGCTCCCACTCCGCCGGCGCTCGAGTCGCCGTACCCAAGTGGACTGCCGGCGGCAGCCGGCTGTGCTTCGCCGCTGACCGGTGAGGATGCATCGGCCAGGTCGGCCAAGCCGAAGCCGGACGGCAAGCGCCCCACCACGATCCACAGTGCCATGGCAGCCGCGACGCCGGCGACCGCCGCGAGGCCGATGCGCCGCTCGGGCGCGGCCCCGTACGCGCCTGGCCCGCCGGCCGCCGTAACGGCTTCGTCGCGATGCCCGTCCGTGCTGGCGCCCCGAAGCGCAACGGTCCGCAAGCTCGTGCCGGCTGCTGATGCCATCCTTGCCTCCTCGCCGCGTCCGGTCGCGGTCGCGCGCCCAGCCCAACTCGTGGAACATGCGTTCTATGGTAGCACCACGAAGATAGCACATTTGTTCACTCTCGACAATCGGCTGCCGCGTCGGCCGGCGCCCGCACGACAAGCGGCTGGCGCTCCGGACCGCTCTCGCGCTGCCGGATGTTCAGGTGGCGCTGACCTCGCGGCTGCGGGTTCAACCGCCGCGCTAGTGCCGATTCGGACTCTTGACACTACCAGAGCCGATCCGCACAATGGCTTGAGGATCCTGGAACGGCGAGGCCGGATCGGCACACTCCTCGCCGCCGCTGATCGGAGCGCGCGCAGCGCGCCGCCGCGCCAGCCGTGCGGCACCACCTTCCATGGAGGGATCACCATGCTGACTCGCAGCCGTATCGGATACCGCCTTGCTGCCACGGCGTGCGCGCTCGTCGCCTTCGCCCTACTGGGGCTCTCGCTCAGTGCGCTCGACCTGGGCGCCGGCCATGCACTCGCGTCTCCGGCCGGCGGCGCGCCGGAGCTCTCGGACCAGGGCGACCGCGATGAGCCCGACGCGCGTCTGACCCAAGCCACCGGCGAGACGGAGTACGACGAGTGGGTGCCGCTGTGGGAGGTGTACTACGGCGGCTTCCGGAAGCTGACCGACATAGCGCCGGTGAGCGACACCGAGGCTTGGGGCATCGACGCCAACGTGGTGGTGGGCACGGGCGATCCGCGCGGCCAGACGCTCTATGTCCACCGGATCGGCGACAGCTGGCGCGTCGCCCAGGTCGAGGACGGGCCTCAGATGCTGGCCATCGACATCGCCCCCACAGGCTTTGGCGTGGCCGTCGGCGAGAAGGGCGCGATCCAGCAATACGAAGGCTGGCGGTGGCAGTCGGTCCGGTCGCCGACCGTGCAGCGACTGACGGACGTTTCGCTGGTCTCGAGCTCGAAGGGCTGGGCGGTCGGCAACCGCGGCACGATCCTGGAGTGGGATGGCAGCGATTGGGAGCAGGTCGAGGTGCCGGAGGAGATACGCGTGTTCCAGATATCGGCCGTGGCGGCAGTATCGAACAGCGACGCCTGGGCGACCTGCACCGGCGGCCAGATGCTGCACTACGGCGGCGGCGACTGGGAGGAGTACGACTCGCCTGCGCTTGTGGGACCGACGGGTATCGCGTTCGATGCCTCGGGCCGGGGCATGGCCGTGGGGTACAACGTCTTGGAGCTCAGCGGCGGTGAGTGGCGCGAGATCGAGTCACCCGGACCGACCCTGACGTCAGTCGCATGGCACGACGGCATAGCCTACGCGGCTGGTGACGGTGATCTATGGCAGTACGCGGACGGCGCGTGGTCGCTCGTGGAGCTGCCTGACACCCCCGACGAGGCACAAGCCACGGAGTACCGCCTGGTGGCGAAGGCCGCCGAGGGCGTGTGGGGCACCTCGGCTGACACCGGCGCCGTCGTCCTCATGGCGGGCGGTCCGGCCACGTACGTGAGGCCATCGGTTCGGGCGCTGCTAGCGATCGACATGATCTCCACAACGCTAGGCTGGACAGGCGGGGCCGCCCAGACAGCCGGGCTGGTTGGGTCGCTGGACGGCAGCTGGTCGCAGGAGATCGCCATGCCGTCCGGCACAGAGGTCCGCGGCATCGACCTCGTGTCCGACACCGACGGCTGGGCAATTGGCCGCCAGATCGGCTCGGCGATAGAGGCCCGGCTCTGGCGCTGGGACGGCACGGACTGGACGCGGTGGCCGATAGAGAAGACTTGGGACATCAGCAACATCGAGATGGTCGGTCCCGACGACGGCTATGCCAACGGCGGAAACGTGATCGCTCACTGGAACGGCGAGGAGTGGCGCCAGGTGACGGACTCGCCACCCGCCGGCAGGCCCGGTGGCATGGCGATGCTCGAGGGCGGGGACAACCCGACCGGGTGGTTCGGCGGCTACGGCGTCATCTTGCACATCGAGGACGGCGAGTGGACGCAGCAGTTCCTTTCCGACGACGGGCTCGTCTTCGACATCGAGGTGCCGTCACCTAGCGAGGGCTGGGCCGCGACACGGTCGGCCACGCGCAGCGCCCTGTTCAGGTACGACGGCGACACGTGGACGCAGGTTGATCTGGAGCTCAATACGGGCGCGCGAATCGAGGACATCGACGCCGTCGACAAGGGCAACGCCTGGCTCGTGACCGAGGACCATGTCCTGTACCACTGGAATGGCACCGCGTGGGCCCTGCACGACCTCGCGCCGCTTGGCGTGGGCTTCAGGACGCTGCGCCTCAAGGCCCTGCGCGTCGACCCCGAGTCCCTA
>JBJYWW010000176.1:0-8705 GCA_046259645.1 Anaerolineae bacterium | reverse complement strand
CCGGCACGGCGCGGACCCTCGACGAACGGCGCGCGGCCATCGAGGACCGAGTGCGCCGCACGCGCGCGCCGGCATACGGCTTCAACCGCGGCTTCGGGCACAACGTGGACGTGGCGGTTGGTCCCGAGGAGCTGGAGCAGCTGCAGCTCAACCTGATCCGTTCGCACTCGTCGGGCCTGGGGCCGAGCGCGCCGACGGAGGTGGTCAGGGCGGCCATGTTGCTGCGGGCGGCGTCGCTCGCGAAGGGCAACAGCGGCGTCCGCGCCACCGTGGTCACCAAGCTCCTCGAGCTGCTCAACGCCCAGCTCACGCCGGTCGTGCCGGTCTACGGCTCGGTGGGAGCGAGCGGCGATCTCGCGCCGCTGTCGCACATCGCCCTGGCGTTGATCGGGGAGGGCGCCGTGCTGGCGTCAGGGTCGGCCGAGCCGGTGCCGGCGGCCGTGGCCTTGACCGCGGCCGGGATCGAGCCGCTCAGGCCCCAGATGAAGGAGGGCCTCGCCCTCAACAACGGCCTCCAGTTCTCGACGGCCTACGGTGTCCTCGCTCTCGACCGGATGTGGGTGCTGCTGGAGACAGCGGCCCTGGCGACGGCGATCTCGGCGCAGGTGCAGCTCGGCAGCGACGCTCCCTACGCCGCGGACCTTCACGAGCTGCGGCCGCACCCGGGCGGCGTCGCGGTCGCCCGTTGGCTGCGGATGCTGATGCGCGAGTCGCCGATTCGACATGCTCACGAGCGGCACGCGGTCGACTGGGAGGTCCAGGACCCTTACAGCCTGCGCTGTGCCGCGCAGGTGCTCGGCGCCTGTCACGAGCTGCTGACCGATGCGCAGGCAACTCTGGAGACCGAGATCAACAGCGTCACCGACAACCCCCTGCTGCTCCCGGACGAGGACGGGGACTACACCCGCGTGGTGTCAGGCGGGCACTTCCACGGCATGCCGGTGGCGGTCCGGCTGCACGGGGTGCTGCAGGCAATGGCGATCGCGGCGCACCTGTCCAGCGCGCGCTGCGCCCGATACGTCGACGAGCGGCGCAACAAGGGTCTGGGACCGGACTTGATCTGGCCCGAGTTGGGACCGGCGGCCATGGCGGCATCGTCGGGCATGATGATCCCGGAGTACGTCGCCGTCGCGCTCACCAACGGCATCACCGCGGCATGCGCGCCGAGCCACCTGATGTCGGTCGCGACCGACGCGGGTCAGGAGGATCACGTCAGCATGAGCGCGGGCCTGGCGGTCAGGGTATGGGATACGCTGCCGCGCCTGGCGGAGGTCTTGGCGATCGAGCTGGCGTTCGGCTCCCAGGCGGCGGCGCTCAGGGCCGAAGCGGAGCACATCCCCACCAAGCGGGAGCTCACAGCGGAGCAGCGCGAGGCCACTCGCCCCGAGCGTGAGGCGTACGAGGCGGCGCTGCGCCGCGAGCTCGGAGCCCCCGATCTGGACGTCGACGTCACGGTGGCCGGGCAGCACAGGTGGTCGGTCGACGAGCGCCGGCTGAGCCCCCCGTGCGAACGAGCCATCGCGGCCGTTCGCGACTACTGCCCGGTGGTCAAGGAGGATCGCGTGCTGTCCGGCGACTTGGCCGAGCTGGCGCGAGCAGTCGGTGACGGAGAGATCATCGCCGCGGCG
Organism: Anaerolineae bacterium; assembly: GCA_046259645.1. Classification (GTDB taxonomy): domain Bacteria; phylum Chloroflexota; class Anaerolineae; order Epilineales; family Epilineaceae; genus JBJYWW01. Next base: position 7,077 of record JBJYWW010000176.1, on the reverse strand, counting down.
ACGCCCGGGATGGACTGGTACGAGTGAGCCGCGTGCGAGGTGCACGGACGGGACGCGCCGGTGCGGGAGGAGCGAGGGCGTGGCGCATTGCTGCCCGAGCCACTAAGGCGCGGCGGGCCGGCGCGCGAGGCACTGGGGCTCGGCGCGTCGGTGCACGCGGTACGCGGACGTGGGCGTGGGCGTCGGGCACGGTGCTTGCGACTCTGGCGGCGGGCGCGGTGCTCGTCCTTCACCCTGACGCCGGGCGCGCCGCGGGGGACCTGGCGCGAGTCCTGCAGGGCGATCACCTGTTCGATGTGGAGCTCGCGTCGTGCAGCTACGGCGGGGCGGCGATCGAGGACCTCGACGGCGACGGGGCGCCTGAGGTGCTCCTCGGCACGTACTTCAACGACGAGCGGGTCTTGGCGCTGAGCGCAGACGGCACCGCGATCTTCGCGCTGCCGAGCGGCGGCGGGCCCGTAGACAACTCAGTCACGGTGGCCGACCTCGATCGCGACGGCTCGCCCGAGGTCATGTGGGGGAACTCGGCCACGACGGAGTTCCACGTCGCCGACAGCTCGGGCAACGACCTCTGGTCGACCGTCGTCGGCGAGGTGCTGGACGCACCCGAGGCGGTGGCGGACGTCGACGGCGACGGCGCGCTCGACATCGTGCTGGCCAGCTGCGGCTCCGACGCGAGCCGACCCGGCCTTCGAGCTTTCGTCGGCACCACGGGCGAGCTGCTGTGGGAGGCCGAGGTCGGAGGGTGCTACCAGAGCGCGCCGCTGCTGTTCGACCAGGACGGCGACGGGTTGGTCGACGTGGTGGTGTCGACGTGGTTCGACGAGAAGGTCCGGGCCTTCTCGGGGCGCGACGGCAGGCTACGCTGGGAGACGCCGATCGCCGGCTGGACGTACCACGCGGGCTCGTTCGGCGATCTGAGCGGTGACGGTGTCCCGGACGTCGCGGTGGGCGACTACTCGGCCACGCTGTGGGCGATCGACGGTGCGAACGGTGACGTGCTGTGGCGGAAGGAGCTGCCCGGCGTGCACTACGTGTTCGGTCCGACGGCCATGGGTGACCTGGACGGCGACGGCCGGCTGGAGATCGTCGTCGCGGCGGAGCGGCTGCTGGTGTACGAGGCGACGGGAGCGCTGCGCTACGCCGTCGACCTGCCCGGCTTCTGCACGCGCGGACCGGTGCTCGTCGACCTCGACGGCGACGGGCTGCCCGACGTGCTGACGGCGGTCGACGGCCCCTCACTGCTGGGCTTCAGGGGCGTCGACGGCGAGAAGGTGGTGGAGCACGCCTTCGATACCCCGACCGGCGAGGTGGCCGACATGAACTTCCACCCGGCCGTGGCGGACCTCGACGGCGACGGGCTCAACGACGTGGTCACCGTGTACGGCCGCGGCCGCTCGGACGAGCAGTCCGCCAACTGGGGTCGAGCCGTCGCCGTGCAGCTCGGCGGGTCGGGCCCGGGATGGCCGACGTACTCTCACGATCACCATCACAGCGGCAACTACCACTACCCGGTCGGATCCGCCGTCAACGACCTGCCGCGCAGCGACTTCAGCTCCTTCGTGCCGCTGGCGCGGCGCTGACGGGCCAGGCGCGCTGCGCAAGCGTCGGCCGAGCGGCCTGCGTCGGGCGGCGTGGCGGCCTGGCCGGCGGCGGAAGCGGCGCCCAGCCCCGAGAGCGGGCCCCGCAAGCGGGCGCCGGGAGCCTGGCATGCCACGCGCCCGGTGCAGTACCATTGATACACTACGAGCGGAGGGCACATGGCGGATCGAATGCGCGTCGGCGTCGTGATGGGCGGGAGATCATCGGAGCGCGAGATCTCGCTCGAGAGCGGGCGCAACATCTTCAACACGCTCGATCGGTCGCGCTTCGAGCCGGTGCCGATCTACATGGACGCCGACGGGCGGCTGTGGGAGATAGGGCTGCCGCTCGTGGTGCAAAACACGACCAAGGACATCGAGGACCGGCTGGCGACCGACGCCAAGCGCCTGCCATACGAGGAGCTGGCCGAAAGGGTCGACTTCGTCTACCTGGGGCTTCACGGCAAGTACGGCGAGGACGGCTGCTTCCAGGGGCTGCTCGAGCTGATCGACGTACCCTACTGCGGCTCCGGCGTTCTCGGCAGCGCGCTGGGCATGGACAAGCACGTTCAGCGCGCGATCCTGCGCGGCGCGGGCATCGACGTGCCGCGGACCGTGCCGGTGACGGATGCCGAGTGGTCCAGCGACGCCGCGGATGTCGCCCGGCGCATAGCCGACGAGGTCGGCTTCCCGTGCGTAGTGAAGCCGTCGCGCGAGGGCTGTTCGACGGCGTTGGCCGTAGTGCCCGATGCCGGCGCCCTGAGTGCCGCGGTCGACGAGGCGTTGAAGTGGGACAACCGCGCGTTGGTCGAGGAGATCATGTCGGGAATGGAGGTGACGGTCGCCGTTCTCGGGAACGAGCAGCCCACGGCCTACCAGCCGACGGAGACGCCGCCGAAGGGCGACTTCCTGACCGTGGAGGAGAAGTTCCTGCCGGGCGAGGGCGTGAACGTCACGCCGGCGCGGCTGCCGGACGAGACGCTGCGCGCGGTGCGGCAGACTGCCGAGAAGGCCTTCCGAGTGCTGGGCTTGAACGTCTTCGCCCGGATGGATATGTATGTCACCGACGACGGCCGCATCGTCCTCGGCGAGCCCAACACGCTGCCCGGGTCCAGCCCCAGCTCGACGATCTTCCTCGGGCCGATGGAGGAAGGGATGGGTCCGGCGGCGCTCCTCACGCGCATCGTCGAGATGTCGCTCGAGGCGCACTCAGCCAAGAAGGGCCCGCTCGGATGAGCGCGCGTGGCGAGGGGGCCCCAAGTCGCGTCCGGGCACGCCGACGCGGTCGTGAGCCGTAGCAATGCCCGAACGCCAGATGACGCGCCTCGCCTGGACGGCAACTGCTCCGTGATCCGCCTGGCCGACCTGCTTGCCGCCAACCCCGATGCCGAGGTGCTCGGGCCGGTGTTCGCCGACCGGTTCACGGGCTTCTGCTTCGACTCCCGCATCGTCCAGCCCGGCGAGATCTTCATGGCGGTGCGCACGGCGAAGGCCGATGGTCACGACTACATCCTCGATGCCTGCCGCGGCGGCGCGGCCGGCGTCATCTGCCAGGACGAGGTCGACCTGGCCGGACACGGCGTGACGTGCGTCAGAGTGCCGGACACCGAGGTGGCCGTGCAGCGCTACGCCGCCCTCGCGGTTCCCGCCTCTGGCGCGCGCGTCGTGGCGCTGACCGGCAGCGTCGGCAAGACGACCACCAAGGAAGCCGTGGCGTGGGTGTTGGGCCGCTCGCACAGGGTATTCCGCAACCCGGCCAACTACAGCGGCCGCTACGGTCTGCCGATAGCGCTCGGTGGTCTCGGTTCGGAGCACGAGATCGCCGTTCTGGAGATGGCGACAGACCAGTTCGGCGAGATCGCCATGCTCGCGGCGATGGCGCCGCCCGAGGTGGCGGTGGTCACGCGGGTCGCCCCGGCCCACCTGGAGGCGTTCGTCGACGTCGAGGCAGTCGCGCGCGAGAAGGGCGACCTGGTGGCGGCGCTTCCGGCCGACGGGCTGGCGGTGCTGAACGCCGACGACCCGCGCGTCGCGGCGATGGCCGAGCGCACTAGCGCCGAGGTCGCGCTATGCGGTTTCGTGCCGTCGGCAGACGTGCGGGCCACGGACGTGCGCGTCACGCGCGACGGGACCGAGTTCATGATGGAGATGGACGGTCGGCAGGTGGCCGCGCGGATGCCGTGGCTGGGAGAGCACTTCGCGCTGGCCGGGTTGCAGGCCGCTGCCGTGGCCCGACGGTTCGGGGTGCCGCTGAGCGAGGTAGTGGAGGCGCTGGCGGAGCTGCCTCCGGTGCCCGGGCGCCTGAACCCGGTGCCGGGCCGCGCCGGCAGCCTCATCCTCGACGACAGCTACAACGCCAGCCCGGCGGCGGTGGTGGCGGGGCTGGATGTGCTCTGCGGCCTTGACGCGGAGCGCCGCGTGGCCGTCCTCGGCGCGATGGCCGAGCTGGGCGACGCGGCCGAGGAAAGCCACCGCCAGGTGGGCCGCGAGGCCGCGACCCGCGTGGATGCGCTGATCGCCAGTGGCCGCGAGGCCGAGTGGATAGCCGACGGCGCACGTGCGGCCGGCATGGCGCCGGAGTCCATCCACGTGACCTACACGGTCGACGACGCGGTCGCGGCGGTCGAGCCCTACCTGGCGCCGGGCACCGTCGTGTTGGCCAAGGGCAGCGCGGTGGCACGGATGGAGCGGGTGGTCGAGGGGCTGATGGCGCGGCCCGAGCACGCCGCGGAGGCACTCGTTCGGCAGGACGCGGCGTGGCAGCAGATCGTGGTGCTGCGCCCTGAGCGGCCGACGTGGCTCGAGATCGACCTGGGTGCCATCGGTGCCAACGTGCGCCACCTCAGGGACTTGGCGGGTGATGCCGCGCTGATGGCGGTGCTCAAGGCCGACGCCTATGGCCACGGGGCGGTTCAGGTGGCGCACACCGCCCTGCGGAACGGCGCCGAGTGGTGCGGCGTCGCGTGCCTTAGCGAGGCCGAGGTCCTGCGCCGGGCCGGCATCGACGCCCCGGTCCTGATACTGGGCTACACGCCCGGCTGGCAGGCCCGCGACGCGCTGCGTCTAGGGGTGTCGCTGACGGTGTTCGATCTCGATACGGCCAGGGCGCTCAGCCGCGCGGCGACCGCGCTCGATCGCACGGCGCGTGTGCACGTCAAGGTCGACACGGGCATGCACCGGCTGGGCGTGCCAGTCGACGACGCCCCCGAGTTCGTCGTCCGGCTTCGCGAGATGCCGGGGATTGAGGTGGAGGGGCTGTTCACTCACCTGGCCCAGGCCGACGACACGACGCCCGATGGCCAGGCGGCCACCGCCGACCAGCTGCGGCGCTTCGATGCGCTGCTGGCGGAATTGACGGCGGCGGGAACGAGGCCGCCCTTGGTGCACGCGGGGAACAGCGCCGCCCTCATCTCCGGCGCGCCGGCTCTCTACGACCTGGTCCGGCCCGGGATCGCGGTATACGGGCTCGCTTCATCCGAAGCGGTCGTCGATGGCTCACTGCGGCCGGCCCTCACATGGAAGACGCAGATCGCGCAGCTCCACGACGTGGCCCCGGGGCAGGCGGTAGGGTACGGCGGCGCCTGGCGCGCCGAGCGCCAGAGCGTGATCGCGACGATCCCCGTGGGCTACGCCGACGGCTTCCGGCGCGCTCCCGCCACCTGGCGGCATGTGCTGGTGCGCGGTCGCGCGGCGCCCGTCGTCGGGCGCGTCTCGATGGACCAGTCGGGGATCGACGTCACCGACGTTACGGGCGCGCGGCGAGGTGACGAGGTGGTGCTTATTGGCGAGCAGGCTGGCGCGGCGATCACCGTCGAGCAGGTGGCCGAGTGGCTCGACACGATCAACTACGAGGTCGTCTCCGAGATCTTGGCCCGGGTACCGCGCGTCAGCTGAGGGCTTGCTCGGCGCGGCAACGGTGGACGGGCGCACCCGCCATCCGGGTGCGCGTCGAGCACGTTAATCAGCGCGAGCACGGGCGCATTGTCGGCCTCAGGAGCGCAAGGTGTGGGCAGCCGTCCTGCCCTGTGATAGTATCGGGCTCGGACTTGGTCGGGATTCCCCTCACATGGGCGCGGCCCATGATGCTCCCGATCCATTGCCACACAGGAGAAGAAGATGCTGGTGAAGTACGTCCGAGTTGCCTTTGTGCTCACCCTGTTGGTGTTGCTCGGCACCGGCGCCCTTACTGCGTGCTCCTCGGCCAACGAGCCCGCCGAGCAGGCCGAGCAGGTCGAGCCCGCCGAGCAGGTCGAGCAGGCCGAGCCTGCTGAGGAGGTCGAGCCGGCCGAGCCCGGCGACATGTCGGGGCTCGTCGGCATCGTCCTGCCGACGCGTGAAGAGCCGCGTTGGATCCAGGACGAAGCCCGCTTCCGCGACGCACTCGAAGCCGCCGGCTACCAAGTGGAGATCCTGTTCAGCCAAGGTGACTCGGCGATCGAGCTGTCCAACGTCGAGCAGCTCATCACGAAGGGCATCCAGGTGCTCATCCTGACGCCGCAGGACGGCGCGGCCGCCGCATCCGCCGCCGCAGCCGCACACGAGGCAGGGGTGAAGGTGATCAGCTACGATCGCCTGATCCTCAACACCGACGCAGTTGACTACTACGTCACCTTCGACAGCCTGGCCGTGGGCGCGGCGCAGGCGCAGTACCTGGTCGATCACGCCTCCGGCACGGGCAACCCCCTCTACCTGTATGCAGGCGCCGCGTCGGACAACAACGCCTTCTTGTTCTTCGAGGGTGCTTGGAGCGTCCTGCAGCCCGCGATCGCCGACGGCACCTTCGTCGTCGTGAACTCCAGCGAAGCCGTCGCATTGCAGGAGACGGCGGAGCTTACCCGCGACGAGATGGCCGACATCATCGGTCAGATCACCACCAACTGGGACTTCAACACCGCCAAGAGCCTCGCGGAGGCCAACCTGACCGCGGCGACGGCGGAGGAGAAGGGCGACGTGTTCATCCTTGCTCCCAACGACGGCACCGCTCGCGCAATCGCCGACGCCTTCGCGGCCGACGCGGACGTCACCAGCTACGTGGTCACCGGTCAGGACGCGGAGATCGCTTCGGTCCAGTACATCATCGACGGGAAGCAATCGATGACCGTCCTCAAGGACGTCCGCACCCTCGTGGGCGACGCCATTGCCGCGGCCGTCGTGTTCCTGGAGGGCGGCACGCCTGAGGCGACCACCACCTACGACAACGGCGTGATCGAAGTCCCTGCCACGCCGTCGGAGGTGATCTCCGTCGATCAGGGCAACGTCAAGGAAGCCATCGTCGACTCCGGCTACTGGGACGCTTCGGAGTTCACCGGTCTCGATCAGTAGCCTGATCGATACGTAGCGCGACGCCTGTCGAATGTGATGAGCATCCCCTCAGGGATGCTCATCGCTGCTTCCATCACGTGGCTTGAGCAAGGAGGGCGCATGGCGGCTCCGTCCGTGGAACCGACCCACATCGTCGAGATGCTGGGCTCCCTGCAGGATCCCGCTGTCCAGCTGC
>JBJYWW010000175.1:0-4557 GCA_046259645.1 Anaerolineae bacterium | reverse complement strand
AGTTCGTTCGCTATGGCGCGAGCCCGCGCGGCCTGCAGGCCATCGTGGTCGGGGCCAAGATCGGCGCGTTGCTCGAGGGGCGGCACCATGTGTCGCGGTCGGACATCCGCTCGATCGCGGCGCCAGCCCTGCGCCATCGCCTGATCCTGAACTTCACCGGGCAGGCTGAGGGCGTCGAGCCTGATCACGTCATCGGCGACATAGTGCGCGTCGTCGCCGAGTAGCGCCGGCCGTCACGCCGTCGCCGACTAGCGCCGGCGGTCGTGGGTCGGTGCGGGGGCGCGGCGCGCGAAGACCGCGCGCGTCCGGCGCCGGCGGAGCTAGGCGTCCTCGCGCACGCCCAGCGTCACCTCGATCTCGCGCATGCGTGCCGCACCGGGCTCCGACTCGTCTTCGTGCCCGATCAAGTGCAGCAGGCCGTGCACGGCGAGCAGCCGGAGCTCGGACTCGAGTGAGCAGCCGCTCGCCGCGGCGCTGCGGCGGGCGTACGGCACGGAGATGACGACGTCGCCCAGGTAGCCGGCGCCCTCACTATCAGGGACATGGCGGCGATCGAACGGGAACGACAGCACGTCGGTCGGCTTGTCGATGCCGCGGTGGTCGCGGTTGAGGTCGTGCAGCAGGCCGTCGTCCGCCAGGACCAGCGACAGGTGTGCGTCCGGCCCGACCTCGAGAGCGCGCAAGGCGTCGCCGACGGCGTCGACGAGCGAATCGGCGACGACCTCCGGAGCGCTCCCGCCGTCGAGGATCGTCAGGTCGACGCGGCTCAGTCGCGGGCCTCGCCGTCCGCCGGAAGGAGCTCGGCTGGTCGCGCCCCCTCGGCAACGTCCTCGGTCGGCGCGGGAGCAATGCCGGCCGGATACTGGATTCGCGGATGGTAGATGCTCTTGAAGACCGCCAAGAACGCCTCGCGGATGCGCTGCAGGTCGCTGAGCGTGATGTCGCTGTCCTGCAGCTGACCCGAGCTCAGCCGACTCTGGAAGATGCGCCCAAGTACCTGCTCGATCTCGTCGGTGGACTTGGGGCTCTCCGCCCGGACGGCCGCCTCGGCGGCATCGGCCAGCATCAGGATCGCCATCTCGGGAGTCTGCGGCCGCGGTCCCGGGTACCGGAACGCCGACTCCTCGACTCGCTCTTCGCCGAGCTGCTCGGCGGCCTGGTAGTAGAAGTACTCGGCGCGCATCGTGCCGTGGTGTTGGAGGATGGCGTCGATTATCGGCGGGGGCAGGCCGTGGCGCTGCGCGAGGTCCACCCCGTCGGGGACGTGAGAGATGATGATTCGGGCGCTGGCGTACGGGTCCAGGCCGTCGTGCGGGTTCTGCCCCGTGAGCTGGTTCTCGACGAAGAAGTATGGCCTCACGATCTTGCCGACGTCATGGTAGTAGGCGCCGACCCTGACCAGCAGCGCGTCCGCGCCGATGGCCGCAGCGGCCGCCTCGGCCAAGTTGGCGATCTGTATCGAGTGCTGGTATGTGCCCGGCGCGCGCAGCTGGAGCTGGCGCAGGAGCGGGTGGTTGGGCCGGGCGATCTCCAGGAGCTGGAGCGACGTGGTCACGCCGAACAGCGCCCCCGCGCCGAGCGCGCCGAGGGCGGCCAAGCCGGTCGACAGCGCTGCGTTGACCGCGGCTGCGCTGATCAGCTCCGATGCGCCGCGCAGGTCGAGCGACGGGTCGGCGACGCGGAAGCCGGCAATCGTCGCGATGCCGACGCTGGCGACCGCCAGTCCAGCGAACAGGAACGCCGAGAAGCGCTCGACGTGGCCGAGGACGACGGAGCCGGCGACGCTGCCGAGCAGCACGAACACGGCCATCTCGAGGTCACCGCCGGCGATGATCCCGATGATCACAGCGAGCAGCAGGGAGACCAGCAGACCGGTCTCGAGACCGAGCAGCACGGTGAGCGTCATCCCGAGGGCGGCGGCGGGGTAGGCATACCCCAGGACCACGTGACCCGGCACGGCGAACCGCGCGCCGAACGCGAAGATCAGGATAGAGAGGACGACGAGCAGGAACGATCGCGTGTGACGGTAGTAGCCCGGCTTGAGCTGGCCGAGGCTAGTTGCGAACACCGCAACGAGCGCGGCGACCAGCGCTCCGACACCGAGGATGTCCTGCCAGCCGACGGACTCGCGGAGCAGCCCGTACTGCTCGAGCGCCTCGATGTGCTCCGCCTCGATCGGGTCGCCGTCGCGGACGATCGTCTGCCCGGCGGCGAACGACACAATCGTCGGCGCCACCTGGTCTCGCGCTGCTTGCCGCGCGGCGGCGGTCAGCTCCTCGTCGATCCGGGTGTTGGGCGCCACGAAGACCGCCGCGAGCCGGGCGACCGTTTCAGCCGTGGCGTCGTCCATGCCGGGATCGACCAGACCGATCAGGCTGAGCGAGGTGACCGGCGCGCCGTCCGGACGTATGCTCGAGCGCATCTTCAGGCCGACGACGCTGGGCACCTCCTGCTCGATCGACGCGAACACCGCGTCGTCGAGGGCAAGCAGCGCCCGCAGCTCGGCCTCCGTGAACGACGCGAGCTCCGGCACCCCGGCAATCAGCACCAGCTTCTGGTCGTCGTCCATGTACGGGCTGCCACGGACGATGCGTATGTGCTGCAGAACCTCGCGCGCCCGACCGCGCTGCTGCGCGGCGAGCGTCGGGTCCCGCGCAGTGAACACCGGCTCGACGGCTTGCTCCGCGGCCGACCTGGCACGCTCTGTCAGGACCTGGCTGGCGAACGACGCAGAGTACGGCGCGACTAGGTCGCCCGGGCTGGGCACGCCCACTTCCAGGGCCGCTTGGTCCGCCGCCGTGGGCGTGAGGAGAATCGCCGTCAGCCCCACGACGAGGAGCACGGACAGCATGAAGGCGACGGCCTCGGAGTGGTCGTCCACCACTGGGACGTGCTGCGTGAGCCGCCGCACGCGCTGGCGGGCGTCTCCAACCAGGCTCGCCGGGTCCATTTGTCGCAGCCGCGTCAGCCGGCGAGAAGGCGCCGCACGATCTCGCTGACTTGCTTGCCGTCCGCCTGCCCGGCGAGTTGGGCCATCAGGGGACCCATGACCCGACCGGTGTCGGCCGGACCCGTGGCGCCGACCTCGTCGATCAGGCGCCGTGCCGCCTCTTCGATCTCCTCCGGCGCGAGCTGCCGGGGCAGGTAGTCCTCGATGACGGCAAGCTCCGCCATCTCGTTGGCCACGAGGTCGTCGCGCCCTGCCGCTCCGTACTGCGCGGCCGAGTCGCGCCGCTGCTTGGCCTGCTGGGCCAGGAGCCTAGTGACGGCCTCGTCGTCGAGCGGACCGCCGTTGGCGATAGTGGCGTTCTTCAACTCCGCTCGCAGCAGGCGCAGCGTGGCCTTGCGCCCATCATCGCCCGCGCGAAGCGCGGTCACGTAGTCGTCGTCGATTCTCTGCTCGAGCGTCAAGTTGAGGCTCCATCCGTGGCGCGGCGGCAGCCGCCGCGCGAAGGCCGGGTCACCTGCGACCGGCGGTCGAGCTCTCGACTATGGGCAGCAGCCGTACGAGCAAGGATTGACGCGCGCCCCTTGGTAGTATAGCTCGAGGTGCAGGTGCGGCCCCGTACAGCGGCCTCCGTAGCCGTACGTGCAGCCGATGCCGCCGATGATCTGTCCGCGCTGCACGGTCTGTCCCACCGCGACATTGATAGAGCTGAGGTGCGCGTAGAGCGACTCGAAGCCGTTGCCGTGGTCGAGGATGATGGCCTGGCCGGCCCAGCCGTACCAGCCGGCGACCTCGACGGTGCCGCTGTCGACCGCGTACACCGGCGTGCCCGTGCTGTTGGCGATGTCGACCGCGGGATGCCACCAGCTGAACCACGTCGATATCGAGCCGTACGAGGCAGTGTAGAAAGAGCCGGTTCCCGCGACGGGCCCGCGCCCGCCATCGGACGCCCACGGGCTGCCTACGTAGCCAGGACCCTGCGAGTAGTAGGCCGGGATCTCGATCTCCATGGTGCCGCCCGGCACGACCACTTCGGCGCCTTCCACGAGAGCGTCGCCCTCAGACAGGCCGTTCGGCGTGTAGGCGACGATGTCGGCCGCGTCCGCCTCGTACTCCTCGGCGAGGCTCTCGATGGTGTCGCCTTCGCCGACGACGTGCAGCACTCCGTCCACCGGCAGGATCGTGATCTCCTGACCGATCTGCAGACTGTGCGGGTTCTCGCGCAAGTCGGGGTTGGCGAACAGGATGGTCTCGGCCTCGATGCCGAACTGGAGCGCGATCAGGCTAATCGTGTCCCCCGACTTCACCACGTAGCGCTGCGGCTCGTCCCACGGCAGGAGCGTCTGGTCGGCCTCGGCCACCAGGCCGGTGGAGATGAAGCCCGGTGCGTCGGAGCCGTCGTCGGCAGCCGAGTCAGCGCTCGACTCGTCGGTTCCCAGCACTGGATTCGGGAGGAAGTCGCGCGCCTGGCGCCCAACCCGCGCCGCAAGGCCACCGGCCCTGTTCTGGGGCTGACTAGCCTCCACGACGCCGGGTAGCGAGTAGCGCGTCGCCATGAACACGCCCAGCGTCAGGACCAGCACCGCTCCATGAGCTGCGAGCCGCCATGA
>JBJYWW010000174.1:0-4949 GCA_046259645.1 Anaerolineae bacterium | reverse complement strand
GACCGTCCCCTCGAGCCCCAGGACGGGATCGTCATCGGGCGCGAGTCCATCGGGACGGGCACCACCGGTCCCATCCAGGTTGGCCGCGGGACGTAGTCGCGCCGCTGCTCGTCCTCGCGCGCGACGTCGCCCGCCATTCGCTCGTATGCCGCGTCGGCCGCCCCGTCGGCCTCCACGTATGCCCCGATCCCCGCCGTGAGCGCGGCCGCCAGCTCGTCGTCCTCCAGCGTCTCGGCGCGCCGCGCCATGTCGGACGCCCGCTGGTACTCGACCCGCGCGTCGCTCACTTGCGCCGCGGCCGCGCTGCCTACGTCACGCCTGTGGGCCGACAGGTACTTCGCGGCGCGGTCCACCGACGCCTCCGCCGCCGCGCGCGCGCTATCCAGCTCACGGCGCAAGGCGACGATCGCTTCGTTCTGCGCCCGAGCGTCGGCAAGCGCGTCCGCGACGGCTCGGTCCGCCTCGTTGGCCGTGCGGTGCACGGCCACCCAGTCCGGCTTCGGCGCCCGGCTCATCTCGCGCGCCGACTCGAGCATCGCCGCGGCGTGGTCGAGCTGCGCAACCGGCTCCTCGCTCACGGTGGGGTCGACGCTCGGATCCGCGATCCACCGCCGGGCCTCGTCGATCTCGCGCTCGACGTCCGCAAGCACCTTGGCTGACTCCTCCTCGGCGCGCCTGAGGAAGGCCAGCCGCTGGCCGATGGACTGCGCCAGCCGCTCGGCCCGATCGAGCTCGCCGTGCACGGCCGCGAGACTCATGATGTACCCAGCGGCCTCGTCCCGGCCGAACTCGGTCGGCTGCGCCGCCACCGTCCGCTCGAACATGTCGACGGCGGCGTCGAGGCTCTCCTCGGCCTCGGAGCCATTGCCTTTGACGTCGGACCAGCTCGACTCGGCGTACGGCGCGAGCCGCGCGAACACGTTCGAGGCGTCGTCGATGGTCTTCAGGATGCCGTGCATCTCGCCCGGCAGGCGACCCGCGTGCTCGGCGATGGTCTTGGCGTCCTCCGCGAGTCGGCCGGCCCTGATGCGCTGACCGTCGGTGAGCTGGCTCTCGGCCTGATCGACCAGGCCCTCGGCGAAGGCGAACGCGACCGCCGCCGACGGAAGGTCGAGGCCAGCAGCGTCGCGCTCGTACTGCGCGCGCATAGAGTCGATCGCCTTGCGCGCCTCGACGACCAGCACCGGCGCCTTGTCCTCCAGCATCACGGCGTGCTCGGCTTCGGCCTCCAGAGCGTTGACGTACTCGAGCAGCTCCGTGGCCTCGGCCAGCGCGGGCGCGTACAGCTCCTCGAGAGTTGCCTCGTCGGGCTTGGTCGCCTCGACGCGCGCACCGACCTGGCCAACTTTCGTGTGCAAGGCCGCAAGGCGCCCGACCATCGCCTGGTGCCGCCGGCTGACCTCCAGCATCTCGTCCTCGCCGAGCGACTCGTAGGCCAGGATCAGCTGCGCCGCCGCCGTGCTGTCCTTCACTAGGCGGGAGTCGAGGTCGGCCAGCTTGGTCGTGAGCTCATGAACCGAGCCGGGGACGGGACCGACCGCCTCGGCCGCCGCCGCTCCCACCTCGGCGCGATGCTCCTCGTCCCTCTTCTTCGAGCGGCGCCGCCACCACGCGAAGCCGAACAGCCCCACGCCCGCCACCGCCGACAACCACAGCAGCCACCGGCGACCGCCACTCGGCTCGTCCGCAGCCGTCGCAGTCGAGGCCGTCGCCGAGCTCGATCCGGCGACCGCGCCCTCGGCCGTGTCCCCGCCAGCGGCGGCGGCAGCGTCCAGCGCGCCGGGCGCAGCGAGCTGTCGGGCGACGACGTCGAAGCCGCTCGTAACGGCACCCGTGTAGTTGCCGACCTGCAGGTCCGCGACCATCGCATCGGCCACCAGGTCGGAGTCGAACAGGTCGGCGTACGGATTGTCGCCGCTGTAGAAGTAGCCGACGTAGCGCGGGTCCTCGCAGACCAGCCACACCACCGTGTCGTTGTTGATCTCGCCGGCCCGGTCGGCCAGGCCGTACTCAACGAGCGCGAGGTCGAGCCACACCTCCGGGTCGGGCAAGCAGGCATCCGTCAGGATGACCGCGCCTTCGAGGTCGTACGGTACGCCGATGCGCTCCGCGAACTCCGCGCCGATCCGCGACTCGCTCACCTGCATGCTGGAGCTGTTCGCCAGCACGCCCTTGAGCGCGGGAAACGGCGCCTGGGCATGGGCCGTCGAGCCTTGGCCCGCGCGGACGGTGGCGCCGACCAACGTGGCGACGACGACGGCCACGACAAGCGTCGCGACCTTGGCGGCGAGCGCTACGGCGCTGACAGACGACGGGCAGCGGCTTCTGAGTGCGTTCATCGGCGATCCTCCAGGCAACCTCCGGCCAAGCCGCTCCCGATGATACCACGGCGGCGAGGCGCCGGTCGGGCGGCGGCGGGACGTCGCGATGCGATTCGACGGGCGTGGTAACATACGTCGCGCCACGCGAGGAGGGCCCGCCGCCCCATGCGCGAACGACTCGAGTACACGCTGCGACTGCTCGACTACCTGCGCCCGTACAAGGCTCAGGTACTGGGCGCGTACCTGGCGATGGCGGCGGTCACGATCCTCAATCTGATAGTGCCGTCCATGCTCGGGTGGGTCGTCGACGTGGGTCTGACCCCGGTCGCACTCAGAACGGCGGAGCTCGTGGCCTTGCCCGACTGGTTGCCGCGCGACCAGGCCATCGAGGCCTACGCGATGTCGGCCACGCGCTCGATTCTCGTGTGGGCCGCCGCCACGCTGGTGTTGGTGGCCGCGGTGCGATCGCTGTTCGCCTTCTTCAACATCTACCTGGGCGCATGGCTCGGCCAGCAGGCGGCGTACGACATACGCAACGAATACTTCAGGCACATCCAGCACCTGTCGTACGGGTTCCACGACCGCTCGCAGACCGGCGACCTGATGAGCCGCGCCGTCACCGACATCCAGAAGGTGCGGATGTTCCTCGGCGAGGGGCTGATCGAGGCGCTGAACATCCCCGTCCTGTTCCTGGGTGTCGGCGTCATTCTGTTCCGCATCGACGTCCGGCTCGCGCTGATCGCGCTGTCGCCGTTGGTGCTGCTCGCCATCGTGACGCTGCGATTCGGGCAGGTGATCGAGCCGCGGTTCAAGCTGGTCCAGGACCAAGAGGGCGTCATCAGCGCGCGGGCTCAGGAGAACTTCACCGGCATGCGCGTCGTCAAGGCCTTCGCGCAGGAGCCCTGGGAGATCGATCGCTTCCGTGACGCCAACGAGACCTTCTTCGCTCGCCGCCTGAGCGTCATCTCATCCTTCGCCGAGTACTTCCCGGCGATGACGGCGATCGTGGCCTCCGCCATGGTGCTCGTGCTGTGGTTCGGCGGACAGGACGTGCTGGCGGGACGGCTGACGGTCGGCGAGCTGGTCAGCTTCAGCTTCTACGTGGTGCTGCTGGCGGGGCCCACGCAGAACCTGGGCTTCCTGGTAAACCGCGCCGGCGAGGCCGTGGCAGCCGGGCGCCGGCTGTTTGAGATCCTCGACCTGGACAGCGACATCGTGGAGAGCCCTGACGCGGTCGAGCTGCCGCCCATCCGTGGCGAGGTCGTCTTCGACGACGTCTACTTCACCTACAGCGACCGCGACGTGCTGCACGACGTGTCGTTCGAGGTCCAGCCGAACATGATCGTGGCGCTGTTCGGGCCGACCGGCTCCGGCAAGTCGACGGTGGTCAACCTCATCCCGCGCTTCTACGACGTGCGCAGCGGCGCCGTGCGAATCGACGGCCACGACGTCCGCGACGTCACGCTGGACAGCCTGCGGCGGCAGATCGGCACGGTGCACCAGGACACGTTCCTGTTCTCGGCGTCCATTCGCGACAACGTCGCGTACGGCCGGCTGGACGCCGACGAGAACGCCGTCGTGGCGGCGGCCAAGGCGGCCCGCGCCCATGAGTTCATCACCGCGCTGCCTGAGGGCTACGACACCCTGATCGGCGAGCGCGGCGTGACGTTGTCGGGCGGCCAGCGCCAGCGCATCGCCATCGCCCGCGCGCTGCTGATGGAGCCCCGCATTCTGATCCTCGACGACGCGACGAGCGCCGTCGACACCGAGACCGAGCACCAGATACAGGAGGCGCTTAGCGAGCTGATGCGTGGCCGCACGACGTTCATCATCGCCCAGCGGCTGCTCACGCTGAAGCGCGCCGACTTGGTGCTGGTGATGGATGACGGTCGAATCGTGGAGCGCGGCAGCCACGACGAGCTCATCGAGGAGGGCGGGCTGTACGCCCGCATCTACGACCTGCAGCTGCGCGACCAGGAGCAGCTGGCGCAGACCCTGGCCGAGCAGGACGAGCGCGAGCGGGGCGCTCTGGGCGAGTCAGGCGCTGACGAGGAGCTGTCGGGGCGCGACGGCGTCGACGCCGACCCGCCTGACCGCGGTGGGCCGGGCGACGTCGCGGAGCCCGGACCATGAGCGATCCGCGCAACGAGCGGCGCGCCCGCAAGCACACGGATGTGGCCGCTCTCGACGAGATCTTCGGGAGCGAGCAGGCGGACCAGCGCTTCAAATCGTACGACTCCACGCTGTTCCGGCGGCTCATGGCCTACGTGACGCCGTACAAGAAGCAGCTCCTGGCCGCCCTGGCGCTGATGGCGCTTTCCAATGCCGCGACCGTCGCCGCGCCGAACATCGTCGGCTTCGCCATCGACGCGGTCTCCGCCGGCGTGGCCGAGGGCGGCGACGTAGCCGCCGCCTCGCGCAAGCTGCTGCTGCTGCTGGCCGCCCTGTCGGCCGCCACGATCATCGAGTGGCTGACGAACCGCGGCCGGCTGTACATCCTGGCCGAGATGGGCACGCGCGTCATCGTCGACATTCGGATGGCGCTCTTCGAGCACCTGCAGTCGCTGTCGATCAGGTTCTACGACACGTACAAGGTGGGGCGGCTGATCAGCCGCATCATGGGCGACG
>JBJYWW010000173.1:0-7756 GCA_046259645.1 Anaerolineae bacterium | reverse complement strand
CTGTATCCTGACTCCGCCGAGGTCGACTGGACTATCTACGGCAAGTACCTGTGCGATGAGGGCTACTTCTGCACGAGCCTCGGCTCCTTCCTCATCGAGGCCAGCGACCAGGTCATCGCCGTGGACACCGGGATCGGCCCCGTCAGCCTCGACTTCCCCGGCTTCGGCACCTACGTGGGCGGGAGGCTGCTCGAGAGCCTCGCGGAGGCCGGCTTCACGCCGGCTGATGTCACGGACGTGGTGTTCACGCACATGCACGTAGATCACGTCGGATGGACCACGCGGGACGATGGAGGACAGCGTCGTCTCACCTTCCCTAACGCGCGCCATGCCGTGGCGGAGGCGGAGTGGAATCACTGGCGCGGCGGGGACGCTCCCGCCGGTCCTGACCCTGAGACGGTGCTGGACCCGCTCGAGGACTTGATCCAGTTCGTCGCGGACGGCGCCGAGATCGCGCCGGGCGTAACCGCCATGGCTACACCCGGGCACAGTCCCGGCCATCTGTCCTTGATCATCGAGAGCGGGCGCAGGCGTGCCGTGGTGATTGGCGACGTGATGTACGGCGCGGTCCAGGTGTCGTTGCCGGACTGGTCGGTGGCCTTCGACATGGACCAGGACGCCGCCCGCGAATCGAGGCGCGCGATCATCCACGAGCTGATCAAGCCCGACACAATAGCCGCCGCGGGGCACTTCACGGACTCGGTCTTCGGCACCTTCGTCGGCACCGGCCTAGGCATCCTCTGGAGCCCTCTGGAACCGCACCTGGGCCGCTGAAGCCGACGTGTGGCCGTGAGCGCGGCTTGACCGCCTCGACAGCAACGGCAAGGCCTGGAGCCTGTCGCGCGACACCGGCCCGCGTGATACAATGCGCCGCCGCCAGGAGGAAGCCATGCCCCACCCTGATTCGACCGTCCTGATCGTCGGCAGCGGCGGCCGGGAGCACGCGCTCGCGTGGTCGCTGGCACGCTCCCCGAGCGTCGAGCAGGTCCTCGTCGCGCCGGGCAACGGCGGCACCGCTCTGGAGCCGAAGGTCGCCAACGTTGACATAGGCGCTGGAGATCGCGAGGCACTGACGGCGCTCGCGCTCGAGCGTGGCGCCGACTTGGTCGTGATCGGCCCGGAGGACCCCCTCGCAGCCGGGATCGTCGACGAGATGCGTGCCGCCGGCCTGCGCGTCTTCGGCCCGACGGCGGCCGCGGCCCGCCTCGAGTCGAGCAAGGTCTGGGCGCGCGAGTTCATGGAGCGCCACGGCGTGCCGCACCCGCCGTTCTTCGTCGCCGACGACCCAGCCGCCGCCGCGGCCGCGGTAGACGACATGGGCGGTTGCTGCGTGGTCAAAGCCGATGGGCTGGCCGCCGGCAAAGGCGTCATCGTCTGCGGCGGCGCCGGCGAGGCGCTCGGGGCCGTGGACACGGTCATGGTCGAGCGCAAGTACGGCGACGCCGGGAACCGCGTGCTGGTGGAGGCCCTGGCGACGGGGCCGGAGCTGTCCCTGATGGCCGCGACCGACGGCGAGAAGTACACGCTCTTCCCGGCCGCCCAGGACTACAAACGCCTACTGGACGGCGACGCCGGACCGAACACCGGCGGCATGGGCTCGTACTCGCCGCCGCCTATCGCCACGGAAGAGGTCATCGACAGGGTGCGCCGCGAGGTGATCGAGCCCACGATCGCCGGCATGGCCGCGGAGGGCTGCCCGTTCACCGGCTGCCTGTACTGCGGGATCATGTTGACGGACGACGGGCCGATCGTGATCGAGTTCAACGTGCGCTTCGGCGACCCCGAGACGCAGGCGCAGCTGCCGCTCGTGGGTGACTCGCTCTGTGAGGTCCTCTTCGCGGCGGCCCAGGGCGACTTGGCCGGGGCGTCGGTGCCCGCCGTCGAGGGCGAGGCGTCGGTGTGCGTCGTGTTGGCCTCCGAGGGCTACCCGGAGCGCTACGACACCGGGTATCCGGTCCTGGGCGTCGCTGCCGCCGAGTCGCTGCCGGGGGTCACGGTGTTCCACGCCGGCACGCGAGACGCGGGCGACGACCGCGTGGTCACGTCAGGCGGCCGGGCGCTCAACGTGGTCTGCGTCGCGGACACGCTGGCCGGCGCGGCCGCCGGCGCCTACGGCGCGATCGGCCCGGAAGCGCTCCACTTCGCCAACATGGGTTACAGGCGCGACATCGCCGCGCGAGCCATGCCTTGATCCATCGCGCGATCGGTCACGCGCGCGCGCCGCAGCGCGCGCGACGGGTCGCTCGCCGCATGACAAGGACCGCCTGATGAAACCGCTCGTCACCACCTTGGGCAGCCACTCCGCGCTCCAGATCCTGAAGGGCGCGCGAGACGAGGGGCTGCCGAACCTCGTCATCGGCGTGGGCGACCGGACGAACCTGTATCGACGCTACCCGTTCGTCGACGAGGTGCTGGCCGTGGATCGCTACGCCGACTTCCCGGCGCTCGAGAGCGACCTGATCGAGCGCGGCTCCGTGGTCGTCCCGCACGGCTCGTTCGTCGCATACCTCGGCGAGAGGCAGAACGAGGAGATGCGCGTCGGCTACTACGGCAACAAGGCGGTGCTGCGGTGGGAGGGCGACCGTGACATGCAGCGGAGCTGGCTCGAGCACGCCGGCGTGCCGGTGCCGCGCGAGTTCGCCGCGCCGGACGATGTCGACGAGTGGCCCGTGATAGTCAAGCAGTACGGCGCCGCCGGCGGCAGCGGCTACGTGCTGGCGCGCGACCGGGCGGCGCTCGATGCGCGCATCGCCGAGCTCGGCGACACACCGTACACCATCCAGCACTACGTCATCGGCGTGACGCTGTACGTGCACTACTTCCAGTCGGTAATCCGTGACCGCATCGAGATTCTCAGCATGGACCGCCGGTACGAGACCAACGTCGACGCGCTCGGGCGACTCCCGCACACGATCCAGGAGGCGCTCGAGCCTGCTCCGAGCTACGTGGTCGTGGGCAACTCGCCGCTCGTGCTGCGTGAGTCGATGCTCGAGACCGCCTACAGGATGGGCGAGCAGACCGTGGCGGCATCGCGCGAGCTGATCGACGAGCGCGGAATGTGGGGCCCGTTCTGCCTCGAGACGATCATCACCCCCGACATGCGCTTCCACGTCATCGAGATCAGCTGCCGCATCGTCGCCGGCACGAACATGTTCGTCGACGGCTCGCCGTATGCCACCATGTGGTTCGACGAGCCGATGAGCACCGGACGGCGCATCGCCCGCGAGCTGGGGGAGGGAGCCGAGGCCGGCCGGCTTGGCGAGATCGTCGACGGCTACCAGCACGCCACCGGAGGATAGACCATGCCCTGGCTCGAGGACGCCATCGCTCGACTCGATCGGGACCACCTGACGATCAGCTCTCTCGGCAGCCACTCGGCGCTCGAGATCTGCCGCGGCAGCAAGGCGCGCGGCTTCCCGACACTCGTGGTGGCGCAGGAGGGTCGGGACCGTACGTACAGCCACTACTACGCCACCGACGACGGCATGGGCTGCGTCGACGAGACGATAGTCCTGGACGAGTTCCGCAAGCTGCTCACCGCCGAGGTGCAGGACCAGCTGAACGCCCGCTACGCGGTGTTCGTGCCGCACCGGTCGTTCGAGGTGTACCTCGACAGCGACTACGACGCGATCGAGAACGACTTCCGCGTGCCGATGTTCGGGAATCGCCGCCTCTTGCGCATCGAGGAGCGTGAGCTGCGGCCCAACCAGTACGACCTCATGCAGGCGGCCGGCATCCGCCACCCGCGGGTCTACGACGACGCGTCGGACATCGACAGACCGGTGCTCGTGAAGGTGCTCGAGGCCGAGCGCGGCTTCGAGCGGGCCTTCTTCATCGCCCGCGATCCCGCGGAGTTCCGCACCATCGCCGACCAGCGCATCGCCGACGGCGTCTTCACCGAGGAGAGCCTGGCCAACGCCACGATCGAGGAGTTCGTCCTCGGCGCGCTGGTGAACTTCAACTTCTACTACTCGCCGCTGCGGGACAGGCTCGAGCTGCTGGGCACCGATGCGCGGCGCCAGACGAACGCCGCCGGGCTGGCCACGCTTCCGGGCTTCCTCCACGAGGCGGCGCTCGACGCAGTGCCCCTGAAGTACGAGGAGGCCGGGCACGTGGCGGTCACGGTGCTGGAGAGCATGCTGGAGATGATCTTCGAGGCCGGCGAGAAGTTCGTCGCCGCAGCGAGGGAGCACTATCCGCCGGGTGTGATCGGGCCGTTCGCGCTCCAGAGCATCGTCACGCCCGGACCACCCAAGAAGAGCTTCGCCGTCGTGGACGTCAGCCCGCGGGTGCCGGGGTCGCCGGGCATCGGGGCCACCCCGTACGGCACGTATCTCCACGGGCGGCCCATGCCGGTCGGCGAGCGCATCGCCATGGAGATCGAAGAGGCGCTGGCGGCCGACCGCCTAGCCGAAGTCCTCACGTGACGCCGCAGCGGGCGACTCAACAGGAGGCTGCAATGCCCGAACCACAGGTCGCGATCTTGATGGGCAGCGACTCGGACCTGCCCGTCATGAAGGGCGCCGCCGATGTCTTGACCGAGTTCGGCGTGCCCCATGAGGTGCGCGTGCTCTCGGCGCACAGGTCGCCCGACCGAACCGCCGCGTACGTGCGCCAGGCGCCGGGCCGCGGCATCAAGGTGTTCATCGCGGGAGCCGGCATGGCCGCGCACCTGGCGGGGGTCGTGGCGGCCCACACCAGCCTGCCAGTGATCGGTGTACCACTGCGCTCGACCAGGGGCCTCGACGGCGCCGACGCCCTGTACGCCACCGTGATGATGCCGCCCGGGATCCCGGTGGCGACGGTCGCGATCGGCGGCGCCAAGAACGCGGCCCACTTGGCGATCAGGATGTTGGCCCTCGGCGACGCCGAGCTGGCGGCGAGGGTGGACGAGTACCGGGCCGCGATGGACGAGGGCGTAGCGGCTAAGAACGAGAAGCTGGACGCGCTGGGCGTCGAGGGCTACCTGGCCGAGCGCGCCTAGCGCTTCCTCGTTCTCGCCGCCGGCTTCCCGCCGGCGGCGAGAACGACGGCGGATGCAGCGAGACGGACGGCGCCCCACGGCGACTTCACAAGGCGAGCAGGGCAGACAGGAGAGCGAGGCACGCATGACGGCACCGCGACTACAGACGGTCGATCTCCCACTCGGCGACAAGATCCAGGGCAAGGTCCGCGACATCTGGGAGGTCGACGGCGACAGGAACGTCATCGTCACTACCGATCGGCAGAGCGCGTTCGACGTCGTGCTCGGGACCATCCCCTACAAGGGCCAGGTGCTGACGCAGATGGCCGCGTGGTGGTTCGACCGTACCGGCGACATCGTCCCCAACCACCTCGAAGCGGTGCCCGACCCTAACGTGATGCTCGTCCGGCGCGCCCGCGTGTGGCCTGTGGAGATGGTGATTCGCGGCTACATCACCGGCGTGACCAAGACGGCGCTGTGGCACAACTACGAGCAGGGCCAGCGCGAGATCTACGGCCTCCGGTTCCCGGACGGGCTGAGGAAGAACCAGCGGCTGCCGAAGCCGGTCATCACGCCGACCACCAAGGCCGGGGCCGGCGGGCACGACGAGAAGCTCACGCGTGAGGAGATCCTGGAGCGCGAGATCGTGCCGCCCGAGGTCTACCTCGCCATGGAAGACGCGACGCGCGAGCTGTTCGCCCGCGGCCAGGAGCTCGCGGCGGACAACGGCTTCATACTGGTCGACACCAAGTACGAGTTCGGCGACATCGACGGTGAGCTCAGGCTGATCGACGAGATCCACACTGTCGACAGCTCCCGGTTCTGGAAGGCGGACACCTACGACGAGCGTTTTGCCGCCGGCGAGGAGCCAGAGACGTTCGACAAGGAGTTCCTGCGCCGCTGGTACGTGGACCGCGGCTACCAGGGCGACGGAGAGCCGCCGCCGATGCCCGAGGAGCTGGCCGACCGCATGAGCCGGCTCTACATCTCGGCCTACGAAGGCGTGACCGGCCAGCCGTTCACGCCCAACGACACGCCGCCCGAAGAGCGCATCGCCGCGAGCCTACGTTCAGCGGGGCTGATCTCCGGGTGAGACGTCGTGGCGGTCGCGACTCCATGTCGCGACGGCGGCGGTCGGCCCTGACGCCGTGAGGTACCTCGCCCGGATCCACGTGCCTCTCCCCGCGATCGTAGGCGCGGCGATCCTGGCCGTCGTCCTGGTCCTTGCCCTGCTAGCGCGACTGCCGCTAGCGGAGCGACTGCCGATATCGCCGCGGATCATGATCGCGCTGGCACTGTGGCTGGCGTGGATCGCGTTCTTGGCCGCCCTGCGCGACTCGTCCGACTCACCGGGCGCGTATCACGACGAGGAGGACCAAGCAGATGGCTCCTGAGCAGGCCGACCGCGAAGAGCACGGCATCACCTACGCCGAGTCCGGCGTCGACTACGAGAGCATCGACCCGGCTAAGGTGCTAGCGCAGCGCGCGGCCGCGAGCACCGCCGACCAGCTGCTGCCGCACGGCTTCAACGAAGTCTCGGCCAGTCGCGGCGAGAGCGCGTACGCCTGGGAGGAGCCGGATGCCTACCGGGTGCTCGTGGTGGAGTGCCTGGGCACGAAGTCCCTTGTGGCGGACGCCACGCGCGAGGTGACGGGACAGACGTACTATGACGCGATCGCCCAGGACACGGTCGCCATGATCGTCAACGACGTGGTCGCCATCGGCGCCGCGCCGGTCGTGGTGAACGCGTACTGGGCCATCGGGGACTCGGCGTGGTTCGAGGACCGCCAGCGGGCAGCGGACCTCGTGCGGGGCTGGGCGGATGCGTGCGAGGCCTCCGGCGCCGCCTGGGGCGGGGGCGAGACGCCGGCGCTCAGCGGCATCGTCGCGCCCGACGCGATCGACCTCGCCGGCGGCTGCGTCGGCATCGTCAAGCCCAAGGTCCGGTTGACGCTCGGCGACCGCCTCGGTCCCGGCGACGCCGTGGTGCTGCTTGCTTCGAGCGGCATCCACGCGAACGGGCTCTCTCTCGCGCGGCGCATCGCCGACGAGCTGCCCGACGGCTACGCCACCGACATCGGCGACGGCACGATGTTCGGCGAGGCGCTGCTCGTGCCGACACAGCTGTATCCGCGCACCGTCGCCGGCCTGTTCGACGCCGGGATAGACGTGCACTACATGTCGAACCTGACCGGGCACGGCTGGCGTAAGCTCATGCGCGCCAACGCTGACCTGACGTACGTGATGGAGATGGTGCCGCCGGTGACGCCGCTATTCGCGTTCCTCGTGGAGCACGGGGGATTGACAGACGAGGAAGCATACGGCACCCTGAACATGGGCGCCGGCTTCGCGGTGTACGTGTCCGAGGAAGAGGCGCCCGTGGTCGTCGAGGTCGCCGCCAAGCACGGCATCGAGGCCTGGGTGGCCGGTCGCGTCGAGGCCGGGCTGCGGTCCGTGCGAATCAATCCGCTCGGCGTCGCTTACGAGGGGGAGAGCCTGGACGTCCGCGGCTGACGATCGACCGGCGCCGACTGGTTCGGGCGCGGTCGCGATCCGACGGCTCGCGGCTCGTAGGCCCGGGTAGTCGCGAGCGGCAATCGGCGCGGATTGCCGCCACGGCCGCCGGCCGCCGGGCCCGGGGACACGTTGGGTGCAGGAGACGAGGGCCGCGATGGGCGACTCGAGGCAGCGCATCGATCCGAACGACATCCGGGTGTTCAGCGGCGAGTCCAACCCGCAACTCGCGACGGCGATCGCCGAGCGCCTGGGCGTGGAGCTAGCGCCTACGCACTT
>JBJYWW010000172.1:0-9045 GCA_046259645.1 Anaerolineae bacterium | reverse complement strand
AGCGCGCCGCCGGAAGCAGGGCGACGGGCACGCGCAGGATTGTCGATGCCAGCGCATCGCGCGCCAGCCACACGCACAGGACCACGATCACACCGACGCCGAGCATGATGGCTCGGCCGGTCGCGAGGTCCTCGAGGGCGGCGGTGGGGCGACCGCGGCCGCTCTCAGCCGCCACCGCACGCGTCATTGAGCGGCCGAGCCCGAGATCGAGCAATCGGACCACCGACACGGTGGCGCCCGCCAGAGCCCACAGACCGAAGGCGTCGCCACCCAACTGCGCCAGCAGGTACGGCGTGACGACGAGCGCCAGGAGGGCGCTTACCACGAATCGGCCACCGCCGGTCAGCGCGTTGCGCGCCACCGCCGCCGCGCGCGGGCCCGTCGGCGTGGCGTTGGACATTTACGGCACCTTGCCGGTCTCGCCGCAGCGGGCCGCGCACCGGGCGCCCATCAGTCCGATCCGGCGCCCGGCACGCGCCGGTCGGCCAGCCACTCGCCGAGCGCCGCAACGGCGGCCCTCTCGTCGCCGGCGCTGGGCGTGCCGCTGCCCGCTCGGACTCCCGCCGACCATTGCTCGAAGAGCGCCGTCGCCTCGTCAGCGCGGTCGCTTAGGGCAAGGTAGACGACCCACGATGGCACGTAGCCCGCGACACGCACCGGCAGTCCGTCGGGGTACGCCAGCACGGCCTCTGCCTTGCCCGCATCGTCGCCGCTCAGCGAGATGACCTGCTCCACCGCCGCGGTGCCCGCCGCGACGTCGCCCTCGGCGAGGGCGGCGCGGGCCAACCCGGCGCTCCAATAGGCGCTCGGCGCCCCCAGGTCTAGCGCTCGCGCGTATCCTTCGCGAGCGGCCGGCACGTCCCCCAGCCGCTCCATCACCCCCGCGTTCTCGGCGAGTGCCTCTGGACTGAGCGGCGCCTGCCTGAGCGCGGTCGCCAACGCCCCTCGAGCCTGCTCCCAATACTCGAGGCGCTTGGTCGGGTGCTCCTCCATGTCGCCGCGGTCCCTGTGCAAGAGAGCCAGCCGCACCATGTGCTGCTCCACCGGCGCCTGCCGAAACGCCTCGATCAAGGACCGTGCGGCTGCGTCGTGGTAAGCGTCGGCCTCAGCGGTGTTCGTCGAGCCGCGCCGCATGCGCTCGTGCAGCACGGCCGACACGAACGACGCGTACTCCGGCTGGCTCGGCCACATGGCGACGGCGGTCTCGAACTCCCGCTGCGCGGAGTCGATGTCGCCCGACGCCGCGTAGCGCAACCCGCTCCTGATGTGCGTGTCGGCCATCACCGGCGTCAGGGCAATGCGCCACGCGGCTACGGCCAGCAGCACCCCGAGCACCGCGTAGATGGCCCAACGCCCGGGCGTAGTGGTCTCGACCGGGGCAGCGCGCGTCGACAGCGCCCAGCCAAGCGCCGCCGTCGCCCCCGCGAGCACGGCGCCGAACGCGATCACCTCGCCCGCGGGCACGTTTCTGAGGGCCATCACCAGCACGGCCAGCCCCATCACCACCGCGAGGCGCGCCACCTGCGTGGACCAGTCGGCGCCACCGTGACGCCAGCGCAGCAGCTCGGCGCACAGCCAGGTGACTACGAGCAGTGACCAGACGGCCGGATGCCCGAGCGGCGTCGAGCGATCAGCCACCAGTATTGGCGCGAAGATCGCCGCCGCCACCACCAGCCCGCTCGCCAGGCCGTCCGCAATGGCCAGGTGGCGAGACCGACACGCGGATTCTCGGCTCGTAGGTTCGCGCGCGGATCCGCTGACACCGGGCGCGGTCCGCTGCTTCTTCCGCGGTGACTTCGCTCCGACCCCCGAGTTGCTCGCCTCGGCCGCCCCGCTCGCCGCGTCGCCTAGCGTCTGCTCGTCGTCCCGTCGGCCGCCAGCGGCGGCCGCCCCCGCCAATGCGCCAAGGCCGACCCAGAACAGGAGCTCCGAGCTGGCGGTCGGCAAGCCCAGCGAGCCTTCCACCAGATGCGCCACCGTGAGGGCCGCGAAGCCGAGGGCTATCCAGTAGCGGGTGCCATCCGGCGAGCCCGCCAAGACTGGCCGTGCTCTCTCCACTCCGTCGCCGTCGGGCTGTTCGGCGGCCGTCGACGACGGCCGCATGCTCCGCACCACGGCGTACGCCGCCGCGCCGGCCAGCAGCCCGAACGCCGCTCCGACCGCGGCAAAGGCCCCCGCTGGAGGGACCACCAGCGACGCGACCACTCCCAGTCCGGATCCCGTCGCCATGGTCACGGTCAGCCAGGCCGAACCGCGTCGATCATCGGTCAGCCCCAACACCCGGTACGCGGTGACGAGCGCGGCACCGTGCAGGGCGAGGATCGCCAGCGCGCCGACGACGCCGGCCGACACCCACCACTCCCACACGATGTTGTGCGCCCGGTCGTAGATCTGGTCCGGCGCGAGGCGCACGAGCTCGGCCGGCAGGTAGCGGGCGACTACGAAGCCGGTCGTCTCCGGACCGTAGCCGAGCAGCGCACGGGCCGGGTCGGACGCCAGGAGGTCACCCAGCGCCTCCCACAGCAGGATTCGCTCGCGCGCCGTGCGCGAGCCCATCGACAGCAACCCGCCAAGCCGCCCGACAGAGCCAGCCCCCGCCCCCCCGAGCGCCAGGAACGTGGCGGCGACCGCGATGCCCGCCCCGGACAGGCCGACCGCGAGACGGCCTCGCCCCTCCGTCGCCGCCCACAACAGCGCGTACGCCGCCGCAGCGGCTATCAGCCCAAGTACCGGTCCCCGGCTCTGCGAGAGCAGCAGTGCCGTCAGCGACAGCGCGATGGCGAACGACAAGCCCACCACCCGCCAGCGCGGCGCGGCAGTCAGCCGACCGACGACACGGCGAGTCGGGGCCAGTTTGCGGTCGGTGGCGCCGCGCGGCGACGGCGAGCTGGAGCCGCCGTCGCTAGAAAGCGACCTCAACAACTCGGCGGCGGCGATCGGCAGGGCCAGGATCAGGAAAGCGCCCAGGAATATCGGGTTGCCAAGCGCCCCGAATGACCGATGACTGGGTTCCGCCGAGCCGGCGGACCACACCACGTTGTCGATTCCGAAGCGCTGCAGGATGGCATACAGCGACACGGGCACCGTGGAGAGCGCCACGGTCAGCGCCAGTCGCTCCCAGACGCCAGGGGACCGACAGGCTGAGGCCACCGCCGCCAGCAGCACCGCCAGGCACGCGTAGGCGACGACGCCTTGTCCCCTTACGTAGAGCCCGAGCCAGCTGACGCCGGGCACGACCGACAACGAAGCGCCGAGCGCCAGCGCGGCCACGGCGACGGCCGCCGCAACCGGAATCGGTGCGGCCAGCCAGGCCCGCGGCGATCGACGGTGCGGCTCGAGCAGTCGCACGACGAGCGCCCAGAGCGCGAGCAGCGCGAGGACCACGATCCATGCGAGCTTGTCGGGCTCGAAGACGCGCTCGGACCGCGGGTTGAAGTAGAGCGGCACCACGGCGAGGGCGGCCAGGTAGGCCGCCTCCGTGAGGCCGACGGCCAGGCGGTCAGCTACTGTCTGCCTCGTGGCCGAGGAGTCGGCACCCGGGCGCGATGTCACTTGGGCGACCGCTCAGGCCAACCGACTGACGAAGCGGTAGCCTTTGCCGGGGTCCGTGACGATCGTGTCCGGCTCGTTGGGATCGCTCTCGATCTTCTGCCGCAGCCGCCATATGTACTGCTTCAGGACCTCTGTCGGGCGGTCGCTGTCAGCATCGCGCTCCCACACGGCGCCGAGTATGTCCTCGTGCGACAGCGTTGTGTCCCGATTGCGTATGAGGTGCCGCAGCAGCCTGAACTCCCGCGGGGTGAGGTGCGCCGGTCGTCCGCCCACCCACACCTGCCGCGACCCGAAGTTCACCCACAGCAGCCGGTCGACGTAGACGACCGGCTCGCCGGGGTCGGGCGCCGGCTGATCCGCCGTTCTCCGAAGGACGGCGTCGCAGCGCGCCACGATCTCGTCCGGGTGGGCGGTCGTCAGGACGCAGTCCTCGGCGCCGAGCTCGAAGCCTCGCCGCATGTCGTCGGCACCGTCGACGATGAGGACCAGACGGCCCGTGGACAGCAGATCGGCCGTGGTCCAGTGCCTCCCGCGACTCGTGTCCACGACCGACAGGTCACACTGCGTGGCCTCTTCGGTGCGGGCGACGACCTTGGTGTCGTAGCCGGCTGCCTTGAGGGCCTCCGTCAGCAGCGCGAGCCGCTCTGGCTCGTCGGTGACGATGAGCACGGTGCGCCTCGCGATCACGGCCGCCCTCCCAGATGACTCGCCCGCGCGTCAGGGCCAGGGATGTAGGGCTCCAACGCCCCGGTCACGTTCACGACCACTGTGGGACTAGTCCTCCGTCTGGAACCGGTACCCGATTCCCCGCTCGGTGCGCACGTAGCGCGGCCGGCGGGGGTCGCGCTCGATCTTCCGGCGCAGGTGGTGCAGGTGCACCCGGAGCGTCGCCTCCGCGTCCTCGTACGACTCGCCCCAGACCGCCTCCAGCAGCTCGGCGCTCGGGATGGGCTGGTTGGGATGCTGCACCAGGTAGCGGAGTATGCCGAACTCGATCGGCGTCAACGCCACCGGCTCGCCGTCGACCAGCACCTCCCGCGTCGCCAGGTCCACCGTCAGATGGTCATCGGCGTAGCGCGCCGGGCGCTCGAGGTACGGCCGCTCGTCGGCGCGCTTCATCACCGCGCGGACCCGCAGCTGGAGCTCGTCGACGTCGAATGGCTTCGCTATGAAGTCGTCCGCGCCGAGCCCGAGACCACGCACGCGCGATGCCAGCTCCGCCGACGCCGTGACCATGATCACGGGCGTGTCCCACACCTCGCGAATGCGCTGGCACGTGAGCCAACCGTCCATCAGCGGCATGGCGACGTCGAGAAGTATCAGGTCGGGGCGCATCTCGTAGGCCAGTCGCAGTGCCGACAAGCCATCGGCCGCCTCGATTATCTCGAGGTCGTCGGACCGCAGTGCCATCTTGAGCAGCTGGCGTGCGTCGTCCTCGTCGTCGACGATCAGGATGCGGCGCTTCACGCGATCTCGTTCTCGCTCGCCGGCAGCGTGAAGGCCATGCACGTGCCGGAGCGCGAAGTACGAGCGATCCAGAGCCGGCCGCCATGCGCGTTCACGATGTTGCGCGCCAGGTAGAGCCCGAGACCATAGCCGTCCTTGGATGCGGACGACCGTCCGCGACCGAACGGGGCGAACACCCGGTCGACGTCCTCCGGCCTGATGCCGGGACCGTTGTCGCACACCTCGACCTTGACGCTGGCCCCGGACGGCTCCACCGTGATCGCCACGAGGCCTCCCGGCGCGTACTTCGAGGCGTTGTCGATCAGGTGATCCAAGACCTGACCGATCTGCTCCGCGTCGCCCCGCGCCGCCGGTGTGCCCGGCTCGACGTGCACCTCGAACCGCGTGCCGCTGCCAGACTCCTCCGCCGCCAGCCTGTACGGAGCCACGGTCGACTCGACGAGCCGCGGCACGTCCAAGGGCTCGAGCCGGATGAGCCAGCGCCCGGCGGCGGCGACCGCGTCGAGCAGGGCCTCCAGGCGGTCGACAAGGCGCCCGCTCTGGTTCTCGATGATGACCAAGGCCTCGCGAACGCTGTCGATGTCGCCTGCGTCCAAGTTGCGCCGAGCCAGCTGCGCTCCGACGCGCACGTTCGACAGGGGCGAGCGCAGATCGTGGCCGACTAGCGCCAGGAACTCGTTGCGCGCCTCGTCATCGAACTGCCCTGACTCGAAGCCCTTCAGACCGAGCGCCACTACCGTCGCCGCGAGCTCGATCAGGAGCTCGTCGGCGTCCGTCCACGGCTCCTCGCGCCACACCGACAGCACGCCGCGCGCTGCCGGGTCGGCGGCTATCGGCGCGCAGAGCCAGCCCCCCGATCGGACCACCTGTCCGTCGAGCGCGCGCTCGAGCGCGGCGGTGTCGAGTGGCTCGACGGTGACGCCAGGGGCGTGGTACATCGCCGCCACCGACAGGGAGCCGCTCTCCTCCAACCACGCTTCGCACGCGTCCGCGTTAAGCAGCCGGGAAGCCTCGCGCACCGCGAGGGGAAGGAACGCCGTCCGGTCGACGACTCCCGTCGCCGCGCGCGCGATCTCCGCGAGCGGTGCCAGGCGAGCGGCCTTGAGGACGTCTACCGATACCATGCTTGATGCCCCGATACCGCGCTCGGGATCGGCGGCGCCGCGGGGAACGCGAGGCACTGCCGAAGCCACACCCCTGGTCACGGGGCGCCGAGCGAGGTTATTGTAACGTTTCCCTGCTAACGGAATTATAACCACGCCGGACGTCGTTTGTCCAGTCGATCCGAGAGTGGTGGGGGCGTGCCGCAGCCCGGTGCCCGAGGCGGGACTCGGCTACCTGAAGAGATCGCGGCGCACGTCGCGCTGGAGCTCCCCGGCACCGCGGCCGCCCGCTTCTCGCCTAGCGATGCCTCGCAGAAGCACGGCCGGCACCGCCTCGTCTGCTTGGCCCATGCAGAGAGAGGCCGCGGCGGCGATCTCGTCGAGATGGCCCACGGACGTCGCTCGCAGCTCGCGCCCGAAGAGGTCCGCTCGCCCGCGCAGATCGAGGATCGGCTCGACGCCGGCGCTGCCGAGTGCCACGCCCGTGACTCCCTCGCGCCACGGCCGGCCGTGGGAGTCGCTGATCACGACGCCCACGTCGGCGCCGGTGGCCGAACCGAAGGAGGCGCGCAAAGCCGCGGCCGACCCGTCCGGATCGACCGGCAGCAAGGCGACGACCTCATCGTCGCTCGCGACATTGGAGCGGTCGACCCCGGCGTTGGCGCACACGAAGCCGAGGTTGGTCTCGGTAATCAGCACTCCGGGCTCGGCGCGGACCACCGCCCGCGACTCAGACAGTATGACCTCAACCAGGCGCGGGTCCTGAGCGACCTGCCGCGCGAGCCTCGCCGCTCGCGGAGAGGGCTCCACGGCTCGCAGGTCGACCAGACGCCCCTCTGCCTTCGAGACCATCTTCTGCGCGAGCACCAACACATCGCCGTCAGCCAGGCGCGTCCCCGCCCGGGCGACTGCCTCGAGCACGAGCGCCGTTATGTCGTCGCCGGGTCGGACCAGCGGGATGCCTTCGAGGGGGACGACGCGGACTCCGCCGGTCGCGGGAAGCTCCTCGCCCGTCGTCTTCCGGGCGTCGCCCGACGCCGGCCGGGGCAAGTCCGCGTCGCCGCCCTTGCCCGTCATGCGCCCGACGTGCGGTCGTCCGGCAGGTTCGTGATCCGGACCCCTGTCCCACGTGCCCGGTGCCGTACGTTCAGACCGATCAGGATCGACGTGAGCCCCTCCACGACCCCCGCGTTGGCGAGGGGACCGGCGACCAGCCCTCGCGCGCCGCAGGCACTCGCGAGGCGGAGGGCGACGTCGCGCGCGCGGTCGTCGTCGGCACAGACCAGCACGTCGCAGTCGATGTCGACCCGTAGGTCCTGAAGTCTGCCGGCCGCCACGTTCTGAAACGCGGTCGCGATAGGAGTAGCCGATCCCAGCTGGGCCTGTGCCTCGGCGGCCGCCGAACCCAGCCTGGGTAACCGCACGACGCCCGGCTGTCCGGGCTGGACCGGGGCCACCGCCGTCACCAGGACCTTGCCGCCGAGCGCCTCTGCCAGCGCGTCGAGAGTCCCGGACTGCGCCGGGTAGGGCACAGCGAGCACGGCCTCACGGCACGACTGGGCAGCCGCCAGGTTGCTGCTACCGGTGATGGTGCCGAGAGCCGGTCCCGTTTGGGACGCGTGCCTCGCGCCGGACCGACCTCCGGCGACACCATCAGCCGCACTCGCTTCATCTGCGCCACGCGCCTTGCCGGCGGTCCCCCGCGCCTCCCGCAGGCGGTCCGCCAACTCGGCCGCGACCGTCTCAGCGCGCGCCGCGTCACGCGAGCCGATCGTCACGTCGAGCCCTGCCGCGGCCAGCCTCAGCGCTAGCCCGCGGCCTTGCGGCCCAGTGCCGCCGATGATCGCGATGCTGGGCACCCAGCCCTCACCAGTCATGGTCGACGCATTATAGCCGACCGAACCGGACCGTATCTGCTGGAGCGCGCGACGCGTCATCATTCCCGAAGTCGGGCGATTGCGGGCGTCCGGGGCAGCGCGGAAGGCGCGGCCCGGCGCGCACGACAACCCGACTTGTTGCGTTTGGGCCGGCTTCCGCTGCCTCGTGGGGCCGGCAGCGGCGACGGGGCTGGGTGGACAGGGGAGACGTCCCGCAACGTCTCGCTTCGTCCGCCGCAGCCCCCCGCCGCAGGCGCTGTCGGTCGCGGAACCGCGGTCGAGGATCGGCGCCAGGGTCGATGTCGCGCAGCTGGCCGGCAACCATGCCGCGCGATGATGTCGGCGGGGGCAGCCGCCGCGGCGATCTCCGCGACGCGCCGGAGACGACAGCTTCATAAACATACATTTACATACACACATTGGAGGTTTGGCATGCGAGTGCGTCTAGCCCTCACCCTGCTCTTCGCACTGACCGCTATCGCCGCCGCCAGCGATGTCGTGGCGCAGGGTCCCGTCCCTGTCGATCCGGCGTCGGGTGCGGCTGCGGTGGTCGGTCACCCCCGAACTGCGGTCCTGACGCTGCACGACGGCGCGGCGGAGGCTTTTCTCCTGCCTGACGACAGCAGCGCCGAGAGCCCGCTCCTGATTCATGGTCGCGGCGACCGCGTCCACCTCCTAGCCGAGTACGAGGCCGTCTTCGCGCCTCTCACGGCCGGATGGGCGCGCTTCGCGCTGGCCGCATACCTCGTGGATGACCAGGACGAGAAGCTGCTCGACGACGACACGGCCGAGTCCGTGGCGCTGGGCCCGTCGCTGCGCGGCGGGCGCCTGGGTGTCAGGCTCGAACTCGAACCGGGGCTGCACACCATCAGGTTGGTGTCCACCGCGGCGGTAAGGCCCGTCGGAGTGACCGACTGGATCGTCGATCGCGACACGGCGACCGTGTGGGTGTTCGTTCCCGCCGCGGGCGGCGCTCCGCCCGTGAGCGCGGTCCTCGAGAGCCCGGCGATCGGGGGCGCACTGTCGGACGGAATGCAGCCTGCCGT
>JBJYWW010000171.1:0-10572 GCA_046259645.1 Anaerolineae bacterium | reverse complement strand
CGGGGCTGTCGCTCGCGACCTTGCTCGGCGCGTTCGTGACCGCCCAGCGGGCTCTCACCGTGCGTGCGCTGGTCCGGCTGATCCCGCGCGCGTTCGGTTCCCTTGCGCTCGTCGGCGCGGTGGCGTTGTCCTATATCCCATCGGTGGGCGACCAGGTGGCCGCCGTGCGCGAAGCCCAGGCCGTTCGCGGACATCGCGTAACGGGACCGCGCTCGTGGGCGGCGCTGGCCCTGCCGATGCTGGTGGGGGCGCTCGAGCGCTCGGCCCAGCTCGCCGAGTCGATGGCTAGCCGCGGCCTGGTCATCGCCGACGAGACACCGATCGCGGGGCGCGTCGCTTTCGCCGCCGGGCTGGCGGTGTTGCTCCTGGGATGGCTCGGCGCGGCGACCGGCACGATGGGCGCCGCACCAGCCGCGGCGCTGGCGGTCGGTGGAGTGGCGCTATCCGGCGGCGCTCTTCTTTGGCTGGGCCGCCGCGCTCCGTACACCGACTTCCGGCCGCAACCGACTTGCCCACGCGACGCGGCGATCGCCGCCGTGGCGTGGCTGCCGCTGCTCGTCACACTCGTCGACGACGGCGCCGCGGCTGCCCTCGCCTACAGCCCGATGCCTGAGCTTGCGCTGCCGCCTCTCGATCCGTGGCTAGTGCTGGGGGTCGCTGGCCTCGCTGCGCCGGTGCTGGCGGTGGCAGGCCTGGCGACACCAGCCTTGTTGACCCCCCGGCTTCGCACACGGGGAGCCGGGGCGCCGGCGGGGCGCGGCGAGGCGGCAGTCGATGCATCAATCGCGGCGCGGGCGGTCGATGCGTCAATCGCGCCGTCGGCAGCGGACACCACCATCGCGACGGAAGCTGCCGCCGGCGTCGCCACACCGCCACTGCGCCAGCGCGCCGGCTCGCGGACGCCGGAACAGCCGGCCGACGTCTTCTTCATCGGCTACGGGGTGCGCTACCCAGGGGCCTCAAGCCCCGCGCTCAACGACATCGACCTCCGGCTGCCAGCTGGCGGCCTGACCGTGGTGGCCGGGCCGAGCGGCTCCGGCAAGTCGACGTTGCTGCGATCGATCAACGGGCTCGTGCCGCACTTCACGGGCGGTCAGACGTGGGGCGCGGTGACCGTGGGCGGGACGCGCGCGCGGCACTGCGGCGCAGGCGGCGCGGCAGCGGACGTCGGCTTCGTGCCCGGCGACCCGGAGTCGTCCTTCGTGATGGACACGGTCGCCGACGAGGTGGCGTTCGCACTGGAGCACCAGGCGATCTCCCGCGACGAGATGCGGGACCGGGTATCCGCGGCGCTCAGGCGAGTCGGGCTGGCGGGGCTCGAGGATCGCCCGCTGCGGCGCCTCTCGGGGGGAGAGCGACAGCGCGTCGCGGTGGCCGCCGCGCTGGCCCTCGAGCCGCGCGTTCTGCTGCTCGACGAACCGACCTCGCAGCTCGACGACGAGTGCGCCTCGGACGTTCTCGCCGCCGTAGCCGACGTCTCGGCGCGCGGCGACGTGACCGTCGTGCTGGTCGAGCATCGGCTGGATCGCGTGCTCCCGTACGCCTCGCAGCTAGTTTATCTGCCTGGAAACGGCGGCCGGCCGCTGGCCGGCGCCCCCGCCGACGTCCTGCGCGCAGTGGACGTGCCGTCCGCCCCGCTCGCGACGCCCGTGGAACCAGGCGCGACGCTGCTCGCGCTGAGGGACATCACGTTCCGCTACGGCGACAGCGCCGTGCTGACCGATGCGAGCATGGCCGTGCGCGCGGGCGAGGTCGTGGCGCTCACCGGGCGCAGCGGCTCCGGCAAGTCGACGGTGCTGCGGCTGGCCGTCGGGCTTCTGCGACCGGACACGGGTGAGGTGACGATTGCTGGGCGCTCGATCGCCGGCCGGGACACGGCCGAGATCTGTCGGGCGGCCGGCTATCTCCCGCAGGATCCGTCCGCCCTGCTGTTCGCCGAGTCGGTGCGCGACGAGCTGCGGGTCACCCTTGCGAACCACGGGCTTCCGAGCAACGAGACCGACGAGGGCGCGCTGCTCGTCGCGCTCGGGATCGAGCACCTTGCCAAGCGGTACCCGCGTGAGCTCAGCACCGGCCAGCGCCAGCGGGCCGCCCTAGCGAGCGTCACGGTCACCGACCCGCCCCTTCTGCTGCTCGACGAGCCCACACGTGGGATGGACGATGCCGCGATAGCCGACCTCGCCACGCTGCTGCACGAGCGCGCCGCCGCCGGCCGCGGCGTCCTGGTCGCGACGCACGACAGGCGACTGATCCGCGCGGCTCACCGCCGATTGCGACTAGAGCGCGGGAGGATCGAACCGGCCCAACTTCGCTGGTGATCGACTCTGTAACCGGGCGTTAACCTTGGTTGCGGTTGACGACGGCCCTAAGCCTCTACAATGTCTTCGCATCTTGTCCTCAAGGCAGAGGCGTGACGGTCACACGCGAGACCAGTGTCACGCCTCTCGCCGATTAATACGACCGAGTCGTCAGCGCGCCGGCGGAGCCCCGCCGGCGTCGCTTTCGTTCTGGGCGCATGCACGGCGCTGGGGCGGCGTGATGCAATACCCCTGCGCCTATCCTGCGCGACGGCGCTGCAGCGCGACGGTGCGACAGCACGACGCCAAGACGGCACGCTGCCCTGACCCGGCGTCACGCTACGCGGCCGCTCGGCGGCGACGCGGTGGCGCGGCGCGTGCTGGCTTCTACGGCAGGTCCGGGGTCGGGAACTTGTCGAGCGAGCGGAGGCGGGTCGTGTACGGCAGGTACGCCTCTGCACCGGAGAAGGGCGTCGCAGTTGGCGGCTCCACCGACGGAGTGCCCGGCGAAGGACTGGGCGTCGCCGTCCGCGGGGGCGGCGTGGCCGTGGGCACACCGGGCAGCTCGTCGTCGTAGCCCCACGCCACCACTAGTGCTCCCGTCTC
The DNA here is from genome assembly GCA_046259645.1 of Anaerolineae bacterium. Taxonomy (GTDB): domain Bacteria; phylum Chloroflexota; class Anaerolineae; order Epilineales; family Epilineaceae; genus JBJYWW01. The sequence goes on along the minus strand of JBJYWW010000171.1, from coordinate 7,669 downwards.
TGCGACCCCATTCACGCTCTGGCCGGGCGCCCCGATGGCGAGGTCGGCCACGGCGTCTCCGTTGAGGTCAGCCACCACGCCTGACGCGCCGAACAGCGCGCCGCTCCCCCGTGGCACGCCCATGCCCGACATCCCGGGCGCGACGTGCCACGCGCGGCGCGCGTCAAGCGGTTCGCGCGTGGACCCGCCGCCCGCGTTGCCATCCCGGCCGACGCCGAACAGCACAGTCAGTCCGCCGACCTCCGGCAAGGGCCCGCCCCTCGCGGCCGGGCTGCCGACCAGCAAGTCCCCGACGCCGTCGCCGTCCAGGTCACCGACCGCGAGCGACGCGCCGAAACCACCGCGCGACTCGGGCTCGCCTGGCACCAATGGGGTTGTCTGGTCGTAGAGCATGGCTGTCGAGGGATCGAGCCCGACGACGCCCCCGCGCAGCACCATGACGTCGCCGGCGCCGGTCTGCCCGCCGACCGCCGCCCCGGGCGAGCCAATTGCCAGATCAGCGATCCCGTCGCCGTCGAAGTCGGCCGCGGCCAGCGCCGCGCCGAACTCGCCGAGTCGCGACGCCTCACCGGGCAGGCCGTCATCGGCGCGCGTGATCTCGACTGCCTCGCGGATCGCCATGAGCCCCGAGTCGGGGTCGATCATGAGGTACGCGACCACGATGCTGCCGGCACCTGGCGCGCCAGGCACAGCCGCGTCGGGGATGCCAACGACCAGGTCGTCCAGCCCGTCGCCGTCGAAGTCGCCGGCGGCCAACGAGGCGCCGAAACCCTCTCGCGTCTCGGGCTCGCCCGGAACATCCTCGCTCTCCCGATCGACGGCCAGCGAGCCGCCCGTGACCGGTCCGGCGCCGGTCCTGCCGGGCAGCAGCACGACGCGCCCGGCGCCCGACTTGCCGGCCACGGTCAGGTTCGGCGCGCTGACCGCCAGGTCGATCACGCCGTCGCCGTTGAAGTCGCCGTCGGCCAGCGCGGAGCCGAGACGACCGCCGTCCCCGAGTGAGGGACCGAACGGCCGCGACTGACCGCCCAGGCCGGCCGCGCCGCCGCTCCAGAGGTGCAGCGCCCCCGACTCGGGACCGGAGAAGCTGCGCAGCGGCGATCCGATCACCAGGTCCGAGTACCCGTCGTCGTTGAAGTCGCCAACGACGAGCGCACCGCCGAAGCCGGCGTCGCGGTCCGAGCTGGCGGCGCCGAACAGGCGCACCGGGAATCCCGCGCCGCCATGCGCGCCACCGACCCAGCCGCCGCCGCTCACCGCGCTACCGTCGCGCGGCGCGGCCAGAACCAGATCGGAGCGGCCGTCGGCGTCGAAGTCGCCGATCGCCATGCCCGACGCGAACTCGCTGCCGGGCTGATCGACTCTGCCGAAGTCGGGGCCGGCGTATGTGCGGAAGGTCGATCCGACCGTGAAGGCCACCGCCTCGGCTCGGCTGGCGACGAGCAGGTCCGCGCCGGCATCGGCCAGCTGCGCCGTCACCCACTCGGTCTCGATTCCGATCGCGGCAACGAGGAGCCCGGCGTCGTGGGCGTCGACCACGTCCGACAGCTCCAGCCCGCTCTGGTCGACCGCCACCCCGTAGGCGCCGGCCCCCACCGCCGAACTGATCACCAGCCCGTTTAGCAGCGGCGACCGATACCAGGTGACCGTCCCGGGCCGGGCGGACTCGACCTCCGCGATCTCCGCCGCGTCCGCCGTCGCGATCTCGACTCGGCTCGCCGCCCCGGCGCCATCGATGACGGCGAAAGCGAGCTCCGCGGAGACATCATGCAGATCGAGCGTGACCGTCCCGTCGTACTGATCGAGGGCTTGCGCCAACAGCGGCACGGCCTCGCCGCCATGCTCGGAACCGAACCACGACCCGGCGTCGCACGTTGCGAGCACGGCCGCCGTCATCGCGGTCACCGGTCCCGCGCAGTCGGTGGTTCGGTCGAGCGCCGCGTCGTGCAGCAGCACCGGCACGTCGTCGGATGTCGACCGGACGTCCACCCACGCGCGCCGGAGGCCCGCCGCACTCGCCGCCCTCAGAGCGGCGAGCGTGTTCTCAGGCGCGACCGCTGAGTACCCGCGATCCGCCGCCACCATTGCGGCCGGGTCCAGCGTCGTCACCGCCACCACTGGGGCCGGGTCGAGCATCATGGACCCGGCCGACCTCGTGGTAGCGCCTGACGGCGCGACCTCGGCAGCGGCACCGACAGCCGCGGCCACGGCGAGCGCGGTGGTAGCCACGACGGCAATGGCCACTACGGCGGCACGGACCGCCACGACGACGCCGCCGACTACCCGGGCGGCGGTAGTACCGACCACCGCTTCTCCGCCGCCGCCAGCCCGTGCCACGGCACCCACATCCGCTGCCCGGACCTCCGGTGGTTTAGGCCTCATGACCGTCCGCGGGCAGGCGGCTGGCCGGCCTCGTCGAGCACGGGACCGTCAGCGCACAGCAGCATTCCCTCGTGCTCGCAGCTGCCGCAGATGCCCACTCCGCACCGCATGTACGCCTCCCAGGACATCTGGATCGGCAAGCCGCGCGCTGTCGCCAGACCCCGCAGCGCGTGCAGCATGCCGTGCGGACCGCAGGCGTAGGTGCCGGTCGGCGGGTCGTCGCGCAGCATCGGCGCCACCACTTCCGTCACGAGCCCGGTCGTCCCCGCGCTGCCGTCTTCAGTGGTCATGTGCACCTCCGCGCCGACCGCTTCGAAGGCCTCGGTCAGCAGCAGGTCCTCGCGCGTCGCCGCGCCGACCACGACCCGGCTGCGCATCCCTGCCGCGGCAAGGCGGCGCGCGAGGAACAGGAGGGGCGCCGCGCCGTAGCCCCCGGCGACCAGCAGGTGGTCGTCGCCCAACGGCACGAAGCCGTTGCCGTACGGGCCGCGGCACCACACGGTCCCGCCCGGCGGCACCTGCTGCAGCGCGCGCGAGAAGGGCCCGACCGCCGCCACCGTGATCGATAGCGGGTCGTCGCGCTGGACGCTCAGGGGCTTCTCGTCGAGCCCCGGCAGCCACACCATCGCGAACTGCCCCGGGTCGGACTGCATCACGCCGTCCAGCCGGAGCGTGCAAGTCCTGTAGTTCTCGACGATCACATCGAGGACCCGGTACGCGCGGGGCAGGGTCGGACCGAGGCTCGCTCCCCTGGAGGTGGCCGCTAGAGCGGGCACCGGCCCGTCGCCCGGAGGTCCCTTCTCCACGGTCACGTGCCGTGTCCGGCGTCCGGCACCGGTGCCGGGGTGGCCGGCTCGGGCCACGTCATCTCGCGGTGCGCCCGACCGCGGATCTCGTCGAGCGTCAGCTCGTGGCCCTCCAGCCACTCGGCCAGCTCGCTCAGGATAGCCGTGAAGGCACCGACCCCCTCGTAGTACACGGCGGAGCCGACGCCGACAGCCGTCGCGCCCGCGCTGATCATCTCCAAGGCGTCCGCTCCGGTCGACACGCCTCCCGTGCCGATGATGGGCACGTCCACCGCCCGAGCGATCTGGTAGACGGCGTGCACGGCGATCGGCCGCAGGGCCGGTCCGGACACGCCGCCCGTCTTGTTGGCCAGCACCGGCAAGCCACTCTCATGCTCGATCACCATGCCGGGCATCGTGTTGACCGCGCAGATGGCGTCGGCGCCGGCGTCCACGACCGCCGCCGCGATGCGCCCGATAGACGGCACGTTTGGCGCCAGCTTCACGATCACCGGGATGTCGACCGCCGCTCGCACCGCCGCCGTGACGGCCGCGGCGGACTCGGCAGACGCCGCGAACGGCTCGCCGAACTCCGAGGCCACGTTCGGGCAGCTGATGTTCACTTCGAGCAGATCGGGACCGGCCTGCGCCAGCGTCTCGGCCACTCGAGCGAACGACTCGACGGTGTCGGCAAACAGGCTCGCGATCACCGGCACACCCAGCGGCGCGAGCGCCGCGCGGGTCTGCTCGACGAGCGCCACCTCGGCCGCCGCGCCGGGATTGGCCAGCCCGATGGCGTTGATCAGGCCTGCGCCGAAGTCCACGCACGTCGGGTTCACGTGGCCGCCGCGCGGCGACGGACCGGCCGATTTGGTCGTCACCGCCCCCGCGCCCGCCCGGGCCACCCGCTCCATCAGGGTCGCGTGCGTGCCCAGGATCCCGGACGCCAGCACGAGCGGCCGCTTCAAGCGCACGCCGGCGATCTCGACCGGCAGCTCGATGCCGAGCGGCTCCGTCGCCACGCCCGGCCCCGCCCCGGCCCTCGTAACTGCTCCCGCGCCCGGCACCTCAGCTCCGCTCGTGCTCGAGCCGCTCACTTCGCAGTGCTCTCCCGCACATACTTCTCCACCGCGTCACGCTGCTCCGGGCTGATGCGGCCTTCGGCTGCGAGCACCGCCGCGACGTCGATCAGCGTCATCACGCTGTGCAGCCGGTAGCCGGCCGCTGCCAGCTCCTCGGCGCCGCCGCCCTGCCTGTCGATGAGCACCACTACGTCGCGGACAACAAGCCCGGCGTCCTCCAGCGGCTCGATCGCCTCCAGCTTGCTGCCGCCGCTAGAGATCAGGTCGTCCAGCACCACGGCCGTCTCGCCCTCGGCGTGGAGACCCTCGACCGCGCGCCCGGTTCCGTACGCCTTGACCTCCTTGCGCGGGTAGATCATCGGCCGGCCCGTCTCGAGCGACACGGCGGTCCCGATCGGCACCCCCGCGTAGGGGATGGCCGCGATGCGATCGAACTCCAGGCCGGCGAGCAGGACGGCGTACGCCCTGGCGGCATCGCGCAGCACGGCAGGGTCGGAGGCCAGGAGCCGGAGGTCGACGTAAACGGGCGACTTCGCGCCGCTCTTCAGGGTGAACTCGCCGAACTGCACCGCCCCGAGGTCGTGCAGCCGCCGCGCCAGCTCCGCGACGGCCGAGATCAGCGCCTCGGACCGCCGCGCCGCGGCCGCTTCCAGCTCGTCCATGCTACCGGGACCCGCCGGCTCGCGCTCGCCTTGATCAGTCCCGGTGCCTTCGCCGGCGCTCACAACGACGCCCCTGCGCGAGCCCGGGCTTCGTTGATGGCATCGCGCGTTCGGCGCGCCTCGTCGCCGGGGTCAGCGGCGAAGACGATGCCGCGCGAGCTGTTCACCACCATACCGCGCCCGCGCGCGTCAAGCCCGGCCGCGACCGCCGCCTCTAGATCGCCGCCCTGGGCGCCGATGCCCGGCACAAGCAGGGGCAGGTCCGGCGCGGTCGCGCGCACCTCGGCCATCTCCTCAGGGAAGGTGGCGCCGACCACGAGACCCAGGTTGCCGTGCTCGTCCCACTCCGTCGCCTTGCGCGCTACTTCGAGGTAGAGCGGCAGACCGTCGACGCGCAGCTCCTGGAAGTCGGCCGCGCCGGGGTTGGAGGTGTGGCACAGCACGAAGGCGCCCCGCTCGGGCGCTGCCAGGAACGGCCGCACGGAGTCGCCGCCCAGATAGGGGCTGGCCGTCACCGCGTCGGCGCCCAGCTGGTCGAATGCGGCCCGGGCGTAGGCCACCGCCGTCGACCCTATGTCGCCGCGTTTGGCGTCGAGGATCACGATACGCTCGCCTTCGATGTGGTCGATGACCGTCTGCAGGTCCGCCAACCCGGACGCGCCGGCGGCCTCGAAGAACGCTATGTTGGGCTTGAAGGCCAGGGCCGCGTCGATCGTGTCGTCGATCACCCGCCGGCAGAAGTCGGCCATAGAGCCCTCGAATCGGCCTGGGTGCGGATCCAGGCCGACGCACAGCAGCGATCCCAGCCGCTCGGCGTCGCTGTCCAGTCGCCGGTTGAACGAGGTGGATGTCACGCCTGCGCCGCGGCCAGCGCCAGAGCCCGAACCTGGTTCGCCGTACCCCGCGCTGAGTGCTCTCGCCGGACCGCTCATGCCTTTCCCAGCACTGCGGCGAGCAGCGCCATCCGCACGAACATGCCGTTCTGGACTTGGCGGAAGTACGCCGCGCGTGGATCCGAGTCGACGTCGGGCTGGATCTCGCCGACTCGCGGGAGCGGGTGCATCACGATCATGTTCTCTCGCGCCCGCCGCATGACCTCCGGCGTGATGGTGTAGAAGCCCTTCACCTCCTCGTACTGCTCCAGGTCGGTGAACCGCTCCTTCTGCACCCGCGTCATGTACAGCACGTCGGCGTCCTCGATCGCCTCGGCCACGCTGTAGGTCTCGTTCACGGGCAACCCGGCGTCCCGCACGTCGTTCATGAGGTCGAGGGTCAGGCGCAGGATCTCCGGCGACACGAACGTCAGCTTGACGTCGTAGCCCAGCAGCAGGCGTGTGAGGGAGTGCACCGTCCGCCCGAAACGGAGGTCGCCGACCATGGCGATGTGCAGGCCGTCGATGGTTCCGAGCTCGTTGCGGATGGTGTAGAGGTCGAGCAGCGCCTGCGTCGGGTGCTCGCCGGCACCGTCGCCGGCGTTGATCACCGGCACCGTCGCGGCCTCCGCGGCTAGCTTGGCGCTACCGACCTCAGGGTGGCGCAGCACGATCGTGTCGGCGTACTGCTCGAGCGTTCGGATGGTGTCGGGCAGGCTCTCGCCCTTCGCCACGCTGGAGAACTGCACGCCCTGCGTGATCGGGATCACGGTCCCGCCGAGGCGCTGCATAGCGGCGATGAAGCTTGCGCTCGTGCGGGTGCTGGGCTCGTAGAACAGCGCCGCCAGCACGCGACGGTACAAGATGTCGGTGCCGCCGTCCTGGCGCACCGCCTCGCGCATCCAGTCCGCCAAGTCGAACAGCGGCGCCAGGTTGGCGGGATGGAATTGGCTGACCGACAGGATGTCCTGTCCCTCGAGCCCGTGGCCCGCCCGCTCGATCCCGTTGACCTGTTTGTCGACGATCACGCTGCGCACCTCCTCGCGCGTTGGGGGCCTCTCAGCGTGCCGGCCGGAGGACCCAGTCCGATTCCGTCGCCCCAGTCCAGTTCCGTCGCCGTATTCCTTTCACCGAAAGAGCGCGCGGTCGCCGGAGCCGCCGGCTCCACGCTAGAAGAGGAGCCGCCCTGTCCCCGGGGCCACGCGCACCGCGCCGTCCTCCCACGCGGTCGCGCCTCGCAACACCGTGCGCAGCACGCGGCCGCGCACGGCCATCCCGGCGTAGGGCGACCAATCGACTTTGGTCTGGTAGCCGCTCTCGGGCAGGCGCCACTCCGGACCCAGCTCCACGGTGACGCTGCTCTCGCCGGGCGTGGCGATCCCGAACAGATCCGCCGGCCGCGTGCTGGTCAGCTCAACCAGACGGTCGAGCGTCAGCCGACCCTCGTGAACTGCGGTCAGCATCAGCGGCAGCGTCGTCTCGAGGCCGGGCACCCCCGGCGGCGGCGACTCGCCCGCCTTCTCCTCCCGCGTGTGCGGCGCGTGGTCGGTGGCGATGCAGTCGACGAAGTCCAAGTGCCGCCACAGCGCCTCGCGATCGGCCGACGTGGCCAAGGGCGGCTGCATCTTCCCGAACGGGCCCAGGCGGTCTACGTCCGCCTCCGTGAGGAAGAGGTGGTGCGGCGCCACCTCGCACGTCACCGGCACGCCGGCCTCCTTGGCCCGCGCTATCAACCGGATCTCGTCGGCGCGGCTGACGTGCGCGATGTGCACGCCGCGGCCGTGCGCCGCGGCCAGTCCGATCGCCGCCGCGGCGGTCATCTGCTCGGCGTGCACGACCAACGGCCGGTCCTTCGGCCACCGCGCGAAGTGCCCGGCCAAGCTCGC